>CAXBVF010000008.1:0-24673 GCA_963979005.1 uncultured Candidatus Altimarinota bacterium
GTAAAAAATATAGAAAAAGATTTAGCTAAGAAAAAAGTTTTACATTGAATAAACTTTAGTGTAGATGCTGGAGAAATTTATGGTTTTTTATGACCAAATGGAGCATGAAAAACAACAACTATGAAATGTATAATGTGATTAATTGAACCTGAAGCATGAGAAATTCATATATTTGGAAAAAATTGATTAACAAGAAAATCAAAAGAAAAAGTGGGTTTTATGCCTGAAAATACATATTTGTATAAACATTTAACATGAAAAGAGTTTTTAGAATTTAATGGAAGATTTTTTTGACTAGAAAGTGAAGAACTTGATAAAAAAGTATCAAAATTGTTAAAAAGAGTAGGTCTTGAAAATGATGCTAATAAATATTTAAAAGAGTACTCTAAAGGTATGTTACAAAGAATATGATTAGCTCAATCAATAATAAACGACCCACAGTTATTATTTCTAGATGAACCTATGAGTGGTCTTGATCCTATTTGAAGAAAAATGGTAAAAGATTTACTAGTTTCTCTTAGAAAAGAGTGAACAACAATATTTTTTAATACTCATATATTAGCAGATGTTGAAAGTATTTGTGATAGAATAAGTATTATTCACAAATGACATATGATAGTAGAAGGAAAAGAAGTAAAAAGTATAAAATGAAGTTTAGAAGATTTTTTTATAGAAAAAGTATCTAAAAGTTAGAATCCCACCCCCTAACCCCCTCCCTTGTAAAGAGGGGGAATAGAACAGAATTAATTTATAAATTTCATTATAATAAATGATTTATAGGTTTAATTTCATTAAAAAAAGAATCTTTATTATATAAATAAAGATTTTTTTTATAGTATTCTTCCCCCTCCCTACAAGGGAGGGGCTGGGGGTGGGTTAACTTTCTAAATCATGAATAACTTCTTTTAGAATTTTTTCTATTTTATTTTTATCTTTTTTAATAAAATCTAGAGTTGTTTGTATCATAGCGAAAATATTTATATTTGATTTTGCTCAATATGCCCAATCTGGATTATCTTCTATTTTTAAGTCTAAAAATTCTATATTAGGTGATACAAATGAAATTTTTCAAGCCATTTTTATATCAGTTCAAGAAAAATCTATATTTTTTAGATAATTTTTAACAAACATATTTGCTCATCATCCAAGTATAAAAAAATCACTTGGACATATTTTATCTCATAATATTTCTTCTAAAGTTATTACTAATATATCTTTAAATATATTTAAGAATTCTATTTTCTCGGCTCAAAATCTATCATCATCGATAGTTTTTATTATATCATTTTTAGTTAAATTATAATTATTTCTTATTTGTTTTATCAAATCATTTATTCAAAATGATAGTTTTTTAGCGCCTTTTATATTATTGTTTTTTTTGACTATTACTGATGTATGAGAGTTTCATAAATCAATTATTATAATATCCTCTGTATCTTTGAATAATCATGTAATAGCAAATTCAGAGGGAATAATATTTACTATATTTTTTTTGATAGCTTTTTCTATATATTTTACTGTTTCAAATTTTGATTCAGGTATGAATACATTTAAAAGTGAAATATTTATTTTTTTAGGATTAGTTCAATTTAAATCTTTTGTAGACTCATTATCAATTTGTATATTTGATATATTACTTATTAAAAGTTTTAGATCATTCTTTTTATATCAAGAGTTGTTTTTTATTGTTTTATAGTGTTTATGTAATGCCTGAGATTCAACTAACTTCATTAATTCATATAATTCCTTGTCTCATATTTCCTTCTTTGTGTTTTCTCTTATGTGATTAATTTTTGAAAACTCAAAAAAGACATTAGTTGTAGGTATATTTATTATTACGTCATTTACTTCTATTCCTCAGTCCAATTCTGCTTTTTTAATTGCTTCTTTTATATTTTCTGATATTCATTCTAAGTTTTGAAACTCCTGCATTAAAATATATTGTTCATCTTGTCTTTTTTCTCAATATCATACTAGCTCTACATCTCTGTTGATAATTTTGCATATTCATACTCTAATTTTGTATGCTCATATATCAATTATTCAAATTATTTTTGGTTTTATTTCTTTTGTAACAAAGTTCATTAAATGATTATTATTTTTTAAGTCATAATTTTTTTTCAGATTTTTTTCAATAATCCATTTCATTCGCTGATTTCTCATATTCATATTAAGGCCATAGCAAGGTCCTCAGTTATCAAATCATCGTGAGGAGTAATAATTAAAGCTCTTTTAAGTATAGCTATTCATCTTTCAGAATTTCATATCATGGTATATGCCCATCATAGATTTCTAAGTACTTCAGAGTTGTTTCATAGGTATTTGTTAGATAACTCTAAATACTTTATTGCATCAGATATTTTATCTTGTGATAATAATATAAATCACTTCAAATAGTTTCATGTAGCTGATTTTTTATTAAGATTTAAGGCAAAATTAACAGACTTCAAACCTTTTGCTAGTTCTCATTTATATAGATATATATCTGCTAATTCTTCATATAATCTATAATCTCCGTTATATGTAGATATAGCATTTTCAAGTATAGCTATTGCATTAGAATATTTTTGTTCTGATTTTAAAGATTCGATTTGTAATACTATTTCTTTTATTTTGTCCATGTTTTTTTATATTTTTAAAGGCATTATTATATGTTTGAAACTATGTGCTTTATCTTCTTTTTCTGGATCAGGTGTAGGAGCTATTAATATAGGTGATAGTGGGCTTTCAAAACTTATATTTATATGGCTTGTTCCTATAACTCAAAGTACTTCCAAGAAGTAAGTAGAATTTATTCAAACCACATTATCTTCTCATTCTACTGCTCATACTAGAGTAACATCTCATTCTCATATTTGAGTTTCAGATGTTTCAAGTTCTATTCATCTACTTGATGATAAACTCATTTTTATAGAATAATTATTTTCACGACTTACTAGGTTTATTTTTTTAAGAGCTCACATTAAATCAATTCTATTAACTTCTGCTTTTGTAGAAAATGTAGTAGGGAAAAATGTAGAATAATCAGGAAATTTACCATTTAATAATCTAGAATATATCTTTATATTACCTGATAAAAAAGCAATTTGGTTATCTCATGAAACTATTTTGACTTCATCATTATCATTTAATATACTTTTTATTTGAGATGCAGTTTTGCTAGGTATTATTTGTGAAAAATTTATTGGGACAGGCTCATTTAATATAGTTTTGTATTCAGATAATCTGAAGCTATCTGTTGATGCAAAAATTACTTCATTTCATTTTATATTTACATATAAACCAGCTAGAGTTGGTCTAATATTTCATTCTGCTGATGAAAATAGGGTTTTATCTATAGAGTTTTTTATTATTTTTCATGATAGATTTAGACTAATTTCTTCTCTAATATTTGGTATTAGAGGAAATTCAGAAGCTTCAATTCATTTTATTTTTAATTTTCAACTTCAAGTTGATACTTTTATACTATCATCAGATAACAATTCAACAGTTATTTCATCATCTTGAACTAGTGATATATAACTCGTAAACAGTTTACTTGGAACACAAAAAGATCATTCTGTATCTATATGAATATTATCTGAAATCATATATTCAATAGCCATTTCTAAATTATTAGAAGTGAGTACTATATTGTTGAAATTAACTTTTAATAATATATTTTCTAAAATTGGAGTTGTAGTTATTGATGCTGTAGCGTGATTAACTATGTCTAATCATTTTTTCAGTACCTCGGTTTGTATTTTAAATTTCATATATCGCTTGGTTATTAATAACTATATTCTTGTATTAAAATTTATGGATATTGATGATAAAATCAAGCTTTATAGAGTTTTTTATGTTAAAAACTTTTAACAATTATTCAAAAATTACAACAAGAGCACTATTTCTCATAATTTCAGGCTTAATAACAGTTATAAATTCCCTTAAATTATCTCATTTTATTATTATTTTATAATAGAATTGATTATGCCTTTTACTTGGATTTGGAACAAACTGAATTTCGATATTTTTATTTGTATTTTCTAGGTCTAATTTATTTTTTAAATTTTCCATAAATGCCTTCGCTTTTTCTTTATTTTTATGTCTATACTCTAGAGTAAGCATTTGTGAGTATGGAGGATAGTTAAAAAGTTTTCTTTCTTCTAGAGTCTTTATAAAGAAATCTTTATAGTTAGAATCTGTTATACTTTTTACTACTTCATTCTCTGGGATAAAGGTTTGGATTATAATATCAGTTATTTCTCAGTTTCTAGATCACCTTCAAAGTAATTGTTTTATATTGGAATATATTTTTTCTTCAGTGTTATATTTTGGGATCAATAGTTCTTGTTCTAAAAGAATAACTCAAATAAGTCATATATTTTTAAAATCAAAACCTGTGGTAATCATTTTTGTTCAGATTATAATATTTGCTTTTTCTAGGTTTTCTAAGGCTTTTGATTTTTCAGTTTTGTTTTTTACGCTATCAGTATCAAAACGAAATATATTATATTTTGGAAATTCTTTTTTTAAATAGTCTTCTATTTGTTGAGTTCATATTCATACTTTTTGTAAAGATTCTTTAGCACATTTTTCACATTTCCTTGGAATATCTTTGGAATCACTACATACATGACAGATAAGTTTTGCAGGATATTTATGTACACTCATTGAAACATCACAATTTTTGCATTTATATAGATTATTACAATTATTGCAGATTAAAGAGGAAAATTCTCATCTTTTATTTAAATAAAGTATTACTTTTTTATCTTTATTTAGTGTATTTTCTATCTCTTTCAGAAGGGTATTAGAAAGATATGGATAGTTGGGTGATTTATCTTGGGATAGATTGACTAGAAGCATTATTTATTTATGATTATTATTTATGGATTTATTATAATAAATGGCGAAATATTTGCAATTTTAAAAAAAATCAGATAATATTGTCTTGAGGTATATAACGGTGTAAAGTTTCCTCCTTTCACTTTTCATTGTTATGTATCTCTTTTTTGTGTTTAAAATTATAATATGATAGACTTATAGTAGTTTATTTAATTATGTTAATTGCTTTGAACTTAAAAGATTTACAAAAAGAAAATTTGGATTTAAAAAGGAAACTTTCTATTGCTAAAATATGGATGGAAAGGGAAGTTAAATCACAGGTAGATAAAATATCAAAAAAAGAATTTTCTCAAATGCCACCAAAAACAAAAGATGCCTATATTTGAGAAAATATAGGTGAAGATATTACTAAAAAAGTATATAGTTTTTTTTGAGAAATAATGTTGCTAAATACTCCATGATCAGTCATAGAAAATATTGTTTCAGCTGAAATAAATTATTTTAATCTGAGAGAAAATCCTAGTACAGATTGATTGTGAGTAATTACTTCATATCATAAAGCACTTGATACACTCGTGGAATGATTTATTACAAAATGATTTAGAAAATTTGCTAAAAAGAAATGACAAACTCAGTTAAGAAAAAATGATAGCTTAGAAAAATCTCTAAATTCAGTTGTAAATCAATGATATATTTTGAGTGTATGAAGATTATTCCATATCATTAGTTTGATAAAAGAAGATGGACCACTTTATGATTATGGGAAATGTTTTAAAGAATATTTAGAAAAATATTCAAATTTAGCTGATATATTATTTGATACTGAGTTTTATAATAATTTTAAAAGCTTAGTTTCTAGTGAAATATTAGGGAAAAAAAGGCACGTGTGAAGAATTACATTTGTAGAAACTAGAGATGCAAGGAATTTACTTCTTTGAGATTTTGAGGATGAAAATAGTATGATTTATAAGTTTATAGAACTAGGAAAATCAGATTATTAAATTAAAAAATAAAATAATTAATATGTAAAGCTAAAAATTTTAAATTTTTAGCTTTCTTTTTATAAAAAAATATAATGAGAGGACAATTATTTATAATTTTATTTAATACTATGAATAAACAAAAACAAGCCTTCACTTTAGTCGAACTAATAGTAGTAATTACAATACTAGCAATACTATGAACTATATCTTTTATATCATTACAATGATACAGTAAAAACGCTAGGGATTCTATTAGGATTTCAGATACTAGTAACATGAAAATATCATTAGAATTATTTCATTTAAATTCAGGTAAATATCCGCTACCAGATGATTATGGTACTTTTACATATTTATGAAGTGATTTATTTTATCAATGATATTTTTGAAATAATGTAATTCAAAGTATTTCAAGAAATATGACAGAGGTTCCAACAGACCCATTAACAGATAAAAAATATATATATTCTGTAGCTAATAATAAAAATGAGCTTGAAATACTTAGTCTGTTAGAATGAGATAGTCTTACGTTAAATACAATAAATCAAACAAATGCAGCACTAACAGTTGTTACGCCAAGAATTACATGAAATTACAATAGATTATTCATAAAGACAAGTACTCATATAGTTCCAATCCCAAGTATAATAACGTCAGAAGAATTAACATTTGGTTCATCTAATGTATTAACACAATCAAGACTAGAATCAATGGTAACAGATTTATGAGTAAATATACCAAGTAATTGAAGTGTAGTTTCAAATACATGAGCATTAGCATGACTTATCCTAACGTGAGCAATAGTTCCGGCAGCTGATGCTGACGATGCTACAAAAGCAGCAGTTATAGAAGTAATTAAATCTACTTATGTATGAGAAACATCTTTAAATAGTGGATGAATAGTTAATTATATATTGAATATTTGAACAGATGAAGCTATTTTAGCAGCAGCTTTTGATACAACTGTATTAAAGAATACAACAATAACTAATGATTCTTGATGAGGTGGCTGATGAGCAATAATAGACTGGAGAGGTCAAGACTCAAATTGTGATATTGCTGATATAACTATTTGAACACAAACTTGGGCTGGGTGTAATTCTACTCTATGAACATGATTTGAATACTGACAAACAGATGCAGATATATGATCAAATAATTATAATTGAACCTCTTGAAGTTGTTATAATTATGATGAAGTAAATAACTCTACTGATCCAGATTGTGCAATATGAAATGCAAATATGGCAAGTAATGTTAGTGCAAAAATTTTCTTTGATTTAAAACAGCCGGATGGAGAAAATAATTTCCTTGATGCAGAAGTAGATAATATATGGTGAAAATTATATACTTGGAGTTCATTAGATACAGATAATGATAATGATATAGATTGAGATGATACAAATTTGGTATGTTGAGTGTGATATCATGTACCAAGTAAAACAGAACGGGATATGTTAGAAATAACTATAAACTGATGAATAGATTGTAGAAATTCCATACAAGGGCAAGCTTGCGAATGATTGTGATGGAAATTACATTCAACAACAAATAGCTCTACAAGTATAGCAGAAAAATTAAAAATACCTTTAGCAGGTCGTCGTAGTACTAATGGTACTGCATTTGATACTCGTTGAGTACAAGGATATTTATGGACTAGTACAGATGCTGGTGGTAACGTTAGTTATCATACCCTCGACAGCACATCAAATTCTAAAAGCTACTTAGGAGCAACTAGCTCTCACTCGAACGGTTTCTCTATTAGATGTATACAGGATTAAATTATATGATTTTGAATTAAAGTATATATAAAAAATAATTTAAGAAAAATGTAAAGCTAAAAATGCTAAATTCTTTGCTTTCTTTTTATAAATATTTTTCTTTACAAACAATAAAAAAGCTCTAAAATATAGGAAATTTAAATAAAAAGAATTAAAATATGCTATACATAGTTGCTACACCGATTTGAAACTTGGAAGATATTACTTATAGGGCTGTTAGAATCCTATGAGAGGTTGATTCTATTGCTTGTGAGGATACTAGGACTAGTTGAGTGCTATTGAATCATTATAATATAAGTAAACCGCTTATATCATTCCATTCTCATTCAGGGAAGACTAAAATTGATAAAATAATAGAAGGGCTTAAAAAATGACAAGATATTGCTTTAATAAGTGATGCTTGAACTCCTGGTATTTCGGATCCTGGATATATTCTTATAAAAGAGGCTATATTAGAATGAATAGAGGTGGTTCCGATTCCTTGAGTAACTGCTTTTACTACTGCTTTAATGTGAAGTGGTATGCAGATGAATCATTTTTTGTATCTAGGTTTTTTGCCAGTTAAAAAATGAAGACAAACATTATTTAAGGCATTAGTTGAAAGAAAGGAATCAAAATGATGATGAGAAACAGTGGTTATTTACGAATCAGTTCATAGAATAATTAAAACTTTGAAAGAATTGTGATGATATTTTTGAGAAGAACATCATATAGTAGTATGAAGGGAATTGACTAAGAAATTTGAAGAATTTAGAAGATGAAGTATAAGTGAAGTTATAGATTATTTTGAAAATACTCCAGGAAAAGTAAAAGGAGAGTTTGTTGTATTATTTTAATTTATGGAATTAAATATAGATCAAAATAAACAGGAAATTTATATTAAATCTATGATGTGGAATAGTGTCATAGAGGTTTTTAAGAATGAAAAAAATATAGATATAACTAAATATATGGTATCAATTCAACTTAGATGAAAAACGGTGTTAGTGAAAACTAATAAACCAATAATTAATACAGAAGCTTTACTCTTAGATGATAAAATAAAGAAAGTATTTTCTGAAAAAATAAAAAGTATTTGAATTAAATTTTATGATTTTGAATTAAAATATTTATAAAAAAAATAAGCCAAAGGCTTATTTTTTTTTATTTTAATGAGATTTTATATTCTTTTCAATCTATTTTTAATATATTATCTGAGATTTGAGAATTATTTATTTCTAATATATTATTTTTTGAATAAGAATTTATATTTCAATTATTTACTAATAAAGATGCTAAAACAATCAATATAACAATAATAATGATAACAGCTATTCAGTTTTCGATTTTTTCATCGAATAATTTATAATATGATCTAATGATTCTTTTAACCATAATATATTAAAAATATAAATATTATTAATATTAAAACATATTTTTTGATTTAAAGCAAAAAAACACTCATTTCTTGAGTGTTTTTGAATAATTACCATCTTTTATAACTAGGACAGGCTTGGTGAATATTTACAAGTGAAAATCATTTGTGTAAAATAGCTTCTTTTATAATTTCTTTCATTTCAGCAAATTTAATAGAATCAGCTGTTTTTGTGAAAGTACATCATGCTTTTTGTGCTATTCAAATGGGGTCAAAAGGAGCTGAAGTATTTCAGTCTGGTGTAGTTTTAGTTTTTGCTCAAAGGGGAGTTGTAGGACTTGCTTGACCAGTAGTTAATGCATAATTTTCATTATCCATAACTATATAAGTTATATCTAAGTTTCTTCTACATGCATGTAGGAAATGTCATACTCATATACCATATCCATCTCAGTCTCAACCAGTTGCTAGAACTGTAAGCTCTGGATTAGCTAGTTTGACTCATGTAGCAAATGGAAGTGTTCTACCATGAAGTGTTTCTGCTGCATATCAGTCAATATACTGACTGGCTTTTCAGCTACATCATACACCTGAAACAACAACTCTATTATGAGATTCTATTTCTAGTTCTGCAAAGGCCTTTTTAATTGCTCAGATAATCAAAGTATCTCAACAACCAGGACACCACTGTATATTATTTAATCATGATCTCATACTATTTTTTTAATTCATTTAAATCTTCTATGTAAAAAGGGAACAGATCATATTTTCTCATGTTTGAGATTTTTAATCATTTGATAAACTTAAGTCCTAATTCTTTTGTCATATAATTTTCAAGTTGACCTGAGAAGTTAGATTCTATAAAAATTATTTCTTCTTTGTTCTTTATTTCCTCAACAAATCTTTCATCTATAGGTTTAAGTATTTTTACTATTATTAAACCAAATTCGGGATTTCTTTTTACAAATTCTTTTGCTGTATAGCTAGTAAAAGATGTTACTATAAGCATTTTTTTAGCTTCTTTGTTAATTATTTCATATCATGAAATTCACTCTCTTTCAAAAAAATTATCTAGTTTTTTATGTCTTTTTTCTGTAAATGCTTTTTTTAGTGTAGGATCTTCAGAAGT
This sequence comes from uncultured Candidatus Altimarinota bacterium, assembly GCA_963979005.1. Lineage (GTDB taxonomy): Bacteria > Patescibacteriota > Gracilibacteria > BD1-5 > UBA6164 > UBA6164. The sequence continues at coordinate 10,075 of CAXBVF010000008.1, forward strand.
AGCTCAGTATTCATCATGTTCATAACTTGTAGCTATAAAATCTCAGTTTTTTGTTCAGACTTTTACTCTAGGTGATATTCAATCATCTGTTAGTTCGTACCTTTTATAATCATCTGGAGGATTATCTAATATTATTCATCTATCTATTTCCGGAATAGTCATATTTCATACTGTTCAACTTAGTTCTGAACTTTGCTTATCCATAAGAAGAATAACTTGAGTTTGATATTTATCTGCGATATTTAAAGCTAAGGCTCAAAAATAATGTGCTTCCTCAAGTGTTGAAGGATACATAACAACATGATTAAAATCACCAAATGTAGGATTAAGTGCAAAGTTTATATCTCATGCTTCATGATATGTAGGAGTACCTGTAGAAGGTCCAGCTCTTTGTGAAAATACTATTGTTATGGGAAATTCTGCTTGAACTGCAAAACTTATAGCTTCGGTCATAAGTGCAAAACCTCAACCTGATGTACCACACATTGCTCTTGCTCATGTAAAACTAGCTCATAAAGCTGAATTTATTACCGCTATTTCATCCTCGTTTTGTATATAATTTACTTTTTTTGAATTTATAACTTCGCTTAATATAGTTGAAGCAGGAGTCATTGGGTAAGCTGAATAAAATTCAAGTCATCATTCTATTGCTCAATAAGTAAGAGCCTTGTTTCAATAAATAAGTTTTTTAGATTTTGATACTTTTGAAATTTTAATTTCAGATTTTTTATCTATATTATAAGTCTCAAAAATATTTTTTACTATATTTTGATTATTTAGTACTACTTCTTCTCATTTTCTATTAAAAACTATTTTTATTTTATCCAAGATTATATCTAAATCTAGGTTTAAAAATAGGGCATAGATTCATAGTAGATAAGTATTATCATATTTATCATTTATTTCTAAATCAAGTATAGAAAAATCAGATAAATCTATTTGTTTATCTGCTAATTTTTGAGTCCATTTTTTATTTATAATAATAGTTGCTCATTTTTTTAGAGAGTCTAATTGTTTTTCTAAACTTTCTGCATTAAAAGCCAAAATAATATCTACATATTTTGTAAGAAAAGTTTCTCATGCATCACTTATGTTTACATCGAAAAAATTTACTCATCATTTTATTCTAGATTCGTACTCTATATCACTTATTAAATCATATCAAAGCTCTGCATATAAATCGGCAATAATATCTACTGTAGAGTTTACTCATGCTCATGCAGGTCCCGCTATTCTAGTATTTAAATTCATTTTTTATTCTGTTTCTCATGTTAAAGTTTCACTAGGAGTATCTTCTATTACTATATTTCAAGAATTAGTATCTATTAGTTCTTGAAGGTCTAAATAATCTTGAGTACTAATATCCTCTTGTTGATAGCTAGTTTCACCACTAAAAATTATTAATAAACCAGTTCAAACTATTCATATTATTATTCAAAATAATGCAAGGAAAGCCATTATTTTTACTCACTTATTTCTTTTTGTCATATTTTCTTTTTTATATTATTTAAAATTAAATTTATTTTTGTATAAACTGCAGGTTTACTTATTTGTTCTATATTATTATATTTAAATTCAGTGAAATTTCAATCAAGTAACTTAATATATATAGATTCTCATTTATGTTCTACTTCAAATATAGTATGAGTGAGGTCTTTTGAATAAGTTATTTTAATATTATTTTCTCATAATATTTGACTTATATTGCTTACAACATAATTAATATTATCATAGCTATTAAATAATGTTTTCAATTCTTCTTCTATATTATTTACTTTATAAGTCCCATCAATGTATATATAATTTCAAAGAAGTAAATCTTTTTTTGATTTTTGGTCAATTAATTTAATTTCAGGGTTTAGGAAACTATGAGAAGGGGAAAATATATAATCTGATCTAAAAATTCAATAATAGCTTTTATTTCTTCATAAATCTAGATTTAGAGTTGCCTTATTTATATAAATAGAATATTCATCGTCGTTTTCTAATTTTTTTACAATTAAATCATTATAAGCTATATCTATAAATCATTCTAAATTTATAAAATCTCAAGTTTCTCAAAGTAGTTTATTTCTTTTAAATACTTTAACTACAGTTTCTTCTTCTTCTTGTATTTGATTATCTTCTTGATTATTATTCTCATCATTATTCTCATTATTTGTTTGATCTCATAGTGTATCAATTAAGAAATTCTTAAATTCGTATTTATCTTTATCTTTTGTTTCTGTTTTTTTCTTTTCTTCTAGAACTTCTTCTACTTCATCTAGTTTATGAGATCAAAGACTAGGGTCATCATTAATATATATTTCATCGATTTTATTTTTTTCAAATGGATGTAATAAAAATGAAATATTATTTGTATCTATTTTTAGATTATCAATTTTGTAGCAATAAGGAACTTCTAGAGCAGCCTTTTCATTTTCTGGAGATGGATATGAACAATAACTATAGTCCATTATGCTAATATTTATATTATTTAATTGTAGTCCATTAAAGTTAGATAAATATTCTAATGCATGATTTTCTGATAATACTAATACATTATTATTTTCATTTATTGTATTTGTAGATAGTAAATTTGTTTTACTTTTATTATATATTACTAGATATTCTTCGTAATTTTTTAATGCCGTAAAATATTCATTATATTTTAGTTCTAATATTTCATATAATTCACTAATAAATTTATCTTTATTATTTTGGCTTGGTTTTAATATTAATTTATAATCTTTATAAAATTCTATAATTTCATTTATATCTTTTTCTAATAATAAAATATCATTTTTTATTATTAATGTTTCCTCATTTATTTCAAGTAATCAGTCTTTGTTTCTATCTATTAAAAAATATTTACTTTCTAAAATATTTACAAATTTATTCAATATTTGAGAATTTGTAAATAGTCATGTTCTTTTTGTTTTTTCATCATTATAATTATAAAATGAGTTAGCTATTTTAACATAATCATTAAAAATAATTAATAAATCTTTAGTCTTAATATCAATGTGTAAATAATCTGATAAAAGTAGGTTTTCTAGAAAAAATAATAAATAATCTGTATTTTCTAAATCATCAATATATAGTTTATTATCATCAGACAACTCGGTACTTACATTTAAATCTTCAAAATACTGTCTTCTAAATACGGCAACATTAGAATAAAAATCATTTTCATCTAAAAAATCATAATTAAAGAATGTTTTTTCTAAATATATAAGGGATTTAAGTTTGTAATCTATTTTATTGTTATTGATTCTATTAGTAAGTTCTAATAAATTTACTTGTGTATTTATATCTTTACTACTTTTTATGGCTGCTTTGTAGTAATATCAAATAATATTATTAATTTCTTCTGCTCACGCTTTATCTATTTCTTCAAGCAATTTATAATTAGCTGCAATGTTATTAATAATATCACTGTCTATATCACTTATTGATAATAATTTATGTAAATTTCTTATTATGATATTTTTATAATAACTACTTTTTTTATTTGGGTTTATAAATATATCTGAGTATTGAGTTATAAAACTTTCACCTGGCATAAATCAAAAACTCGATTCTAAAAATGTATTTATAATGCTTAAATTATTAGAATATTCTTGTTCCAAAAATAATAAACCGTTGGTTAACATTTCTTGATTTTCAGATTTTCTAAGAGAAGCTAAATCTAAAAACTTTTCAGATATTATTTTATTGTTTAATATTTTATTACTAAAATATCATAGTTTATTTTTGTCTTTTAAAATTAATAAATCTGCATTTTTTAAGAATACATCAAGAGAATTAAGCCTTAAATTAAATATTAAGTACATATGAGGATATAAATCTAGAGTTGTTAGTTCATTATTAGATCTTGTATTTATTAATGTTAAATCTAATTTAGAACTAATAGGAAAAATAAGGTTTTCTTTAGAGTTTATATTATTTATTATAAATATTCATGGTCATTTATTTGTTATTTCAAATCATTCTCATTTAATAATATAATTTATATTTACTTCACTTAGATCAAAAATATAAATTCATTTACTAATAGAGATAATTGTATTTGTTATATTCTTTTCTACTTCTACACTACCTTCTGAAAATATGACTTTGTCTGATAAGTTTATATTTTCTACCAATAATGCTCATGTTTGCACATTTATATTTTTCTTTATAGAAAAATTGTTATTTTCATCTTTTATTAATTCAAATAATCATAGATCTGTTTTTTCGTAATATGGTTTTTGAAAGGTAGAAAAAGTACCTGTTACATAAGTAACAAATAATAGAAAAGAAAATAGGGCAATACTAATTAAAATAAAAAAAATTTTGGATAAAAAATTCACTTTATATATGTTTATGAAATAAATAATTATTCTTTTATTTATTATAATGAATAAGTCTTTTTGTAAAGATTATTTTAATTTTATTTTAGTTATTTGAATTATTATATTGATATGAAATATATTATTTTGAATCCTGACTAAATATGGCTAAAAATTCATCAATTATATTTTTATTTTTTATTAAAATTCATATTTCTCTATTTCTATCAATAGAATATGTAGAAAAATTTATACTTCATATAAATAAATATTTCTCATCAACTAATATAGCTTTTGCATGCATTTTATATTTTGGCAATACTAAAATATTTATTCAAGCATTTTTTAGTTTTATAGTATTTTCATCTTCCGTGGCAGTATTTGGTATTATTATTTCTATACTTATATTTTTTTCTTTTTTTATATTTATTAACTTATTTACTAATTCATCATCTTTTAAATATTGAAAATACATTTTAATATCTCTTTCTGCCTCGTCGAAAAGTTTTTCAAATTTTATTCTTGAACTATTTGGACTGAAAATAAGGTTATTATCAAATATATTAATTTTAGTTGAATTATAGTCATTATAAAAGTTTTCCTTTAACTTATTTTTTGTATTTAAATCCTCTGTGAATATGAAAAAATCTCTATTTTTTGTAAATGTAGAATATGAAAAATTACCTGTAGAAATAATGGATAAATCATCAATTATTAATATTTTTGAATGATTAAATGAATAATTACTTTTACTGGACCATATAATATCTATTCAGGCTTTTTGCAACTTATTATAAGCTTTGTCATTTATGCTATATGCCATATATGGATCTTTTTCTAAAATTATTTTTAATTCTATTCATCTATTATGTGCTTTAATTAATGACTCTTGAATTCTTTTTTCTGTTAACATGTAGACTTCAAGAAATATTTCATTTTCAGCATTATTAATAAGCTCAACTATTCTTGTAAGTAATTCTTTGTTAGGAGTATAATAAAATTCTAAATCATTTATTTCTCTAATATCTTCTAATTCAAATTTCTCCAAATTAGCATTGAGTTCTATATTTTTATTTTCTATCTCACTTTTAGTTTGATGAAATTCACTATATTCTTCATAATTAAATAATGAAAATAGTATGATAAATATAATAAAGAATATTGTTGTTATAGGATTAGCATTTTTTCTCATTGTTTCTTTTTTTAATATATAAAAACTCCTAAAAATATTTGTTAGGAGTTTTTTGTTTATCCAAATATTTTTTCAAATACTCAGGCTTTATTTACATTGATTTTTTTCTCTTTTGCTATTTCTTCATATAGTTCTCTTTCTTTTTTTGCTAATTTTTTAGGAATTTTTACTTTTATACTTATAAATAAATCACCTTTAGAGTCACTGTCAATATGTTTTACACCATCTCAAGATATTTTTATTATTGTTGAATCTCAAGTTCATGCTTTTATTTCAATAGCTCTTTTTCAGATAACAGGAATGTTTATATCTTTTTTAGTTCATAAGATTGCTTCTATTACATCTATTTCTAATTCATAGTGTAGATTAACTCAATCTCTTTTAAGTCCTTTTTCTTCTTGTTTTACTCTAAATTTAATATATAAGTCTCAACTTGCTTTTGTTCAAACTCAATTATTTCATTCACCAGTCATTTTTATAATCATTCCATTATCTATTCAAGCTGGAATATCTATTTCTAATTCTTTTTTAACTACTTTTCTTTTTTCTCAGTGACAGTTAGAACAAGTTTCTTTAAAACTTTCTCAAGTACCAGAACATGAATCACAAACTCATGTTTGTTGGATAGTACCGAACATACTCTGACTTGTATATGTTACTTGTCAGCTACCGTTACATTTAGAACAAGTAGTTTTTCATGAACCTCAAGCTCAATTACAACTTACACATTCTTCTTTTTTGTTAAAAGTTATTTTTTGTTTTTCTCAATAAATACTAGTTTTCAAATCTATATTTAAAGTACTTTCAATATCTTCTCATTTAAATTCTGATGGTCTTTTTCTAGATCATCTAGAAGCTGAACCACCAAAAAATGATTCAAATATATCTCATAAATCTACATCTACTCATCATTGACCTCAAAAACCACCTCAAAAAGGACTTCATCCTGCAGCTCCTCATGATTTACCAAACATATCATATTGTTGTCTTTTAGAATCATCTGAAAGGGTAGAGTATGCTTCATTTACTTCTTTGAATTTCTTTTCTGATTCTTTGTCACCAGCATTTCTATCAGGATGATATTTCATTGCTTGTTTTCTATATGCTTTTTTAATATCTTCTTTACTAGCTCATTTTTCTATTTCTAGTACACTATATAAATCCATTTATATTCTTTTTAATTTTTAAAATTATTTTGGGTATTTTATTGAATAACTTGAATTTGTAAAGGAAAAGATTAATATTTGTATAGAAATTAATAACTACTTAAATATATAGATATGCCTAAAAAAATACCAGAGTTTTTGAATTATTTTTTAATGGATTGTTTAGAATGAGATAATAGCTTTTCAAAAAAAGCTATGTTTTCTTGATATGCAATTTATAAAAATAAAAAAGTTTTTTGTTTATATTTAAATGATGTTATTTATTTCAAAGTTTGAGAGAATAATATGGAGGATTATAAAAAGTGTAATTCAAGAGCTTTTTCTTACCCAAAAAAAGACTGAAAAATAGGGGTTTTAAGTTATTATGAATTACCAGAAAATATATTAGAAAATAGGGAAGAATTAAATAAATGGATAGGAAAAAGTTTATCTGTTGTAAATAAAATTAAAGCAAAGAAAAAATCTAAAAAAGATGTAGAATTAGATAATAAAATTTTAAAAGCTCTATTAAAAATTCCAAAATGAAAGGTAACTACTTATAAAATTTTGGCAGACAAATTTTGAGTCCATCCTAGAAGAATAGCTTCTGTTATGAAATATAATAAATCACCAGAAAATTATCCTTGTTATAAGGTGATATCACACTCACTAAGAGTATGATGATATTCTGCTTTTGATTGAGTTGATAGCAAAATTGAAATGTTGGAGGATGATTGAGTGAAGGTGGTTGATGGAAAAATTCCTGAAAATTATATTTTTAGCTATTAAAAAAAGAGCAAACTAATTTGCTCTTTTTATTGTATTTTATTTACTACCAATTCTATACTCAATTTCTTTACTTACAAAATCTACATCTCTTCAATATTTCAGTCTAGATAATTCTGTAAATGCTTTTGCTAGTTTGTCTTGTCCTTTTTCTAGATAAGGATTTACAGGGATTACAGAGAATGGAATAGTTGGTTGGTTGTCGATAGATAACTTCATAGTGGCTTTGAATTTATCCATATTGACAAGGTCTTGTTCAGAGAAAGTTGGAGCATAATATTTTGCCATAAATTCTCCATCTTCAGGTCAAATTTTATAACTCATTATTGTTCAAACATTTCAGAAAATTGCTTGTTTTAAATTTAGACTAGATTTAGTCAAAGCATCAGATTGTTCTAATTGTCATAGATATTGGTGAGCCATTGTTAGTGATAGTCTATATTTTCTGGCTTCTGATAATATTGATTCGATTGAATCAGTTACGTAGTTTTGGAACTCATCTATGTACAAGTAAAAATCTGTTCTGTCTTCTTTTGCTATTCTATCTCTTCTCATAGCTGCCATTTGTATTTTTGATACAAGTACCATACCAAGAAGTTTAGAGTTTAAATCACCAAGTCTTCATTTAGATAAATTAACAAGAAGGATTTTTTTATTTTGCATTATATCAAGAATATCAAAGCTAGATTTAACTTGACCTATAATATTTCTCATCATTTTATTGGTTGTAAATTGACCAAATTTTGCTGCAAAGTATGGTATTATTTCTGCTTTTTCTCTATCTCACATTGAAGCATATGTTTTTTCCCACCAGTTTTTTACTATAGGGTTTTTTACATGTCTTACTCTATCTTTTTGGAATTCTGGATCTGTAAATAATCTAACTACATCTGTTATAGCTCAACCTTGTGGATAATCCATAAGAGTCAAAACTGCATTTCTAAAGTAATCCTGTATTCTAGGTCCAAAGATTTCATTACCAAATAGTTTTATCATTATATTTAATGCATCCATTGCTACTAGTTCTTTTTCTTCATCATTACTTGCTTCAAGTAAGTTTAATCAGATAGGTCTATCAAGATCACTAGGATCAAATATAACAACGTCATCAGCTCTTTCTCTAGGAATAAATGGTAATACATCTCTAGCTAAATCACCATGTGGATCTATGATACATACTCATTCTCAGTTTGTAAAATCCTGTCTTGCCATTACTTGCATAATACTAGATTTACCAGTACCTGTTTGTCAGATTACATAAAAATGCCTAAATCTATCTTCGTTTTTCATTCTAATTTCCTTTTTTACTCATCTGTAAATATTATGTCAGAGTAAAAGTCATTCTTTTGGAATACTTGCGGGAGCTTTAACTATTTTGAAGTTTTGCCATTTTATTTCAGGTGTTGAATTATATCTTATGTGTGGGAAATGAAAAATAGAAGCTAATTCTTCTGTATTAAGAATCATCTTTTTTAGATAAAAAGGTTTTTTAAAGAATCTATAGATATAGTTTTTTATTAAGGCCTTTTTGTTATGATTAAGTGTAGTTTTAAACTTATTGAAATCAGGATAAGAAAACTGAGTAAAAGAAGAAACTATATTTGTTAATTCTGCTTCTACTAGATTTTTATCATTACCTGTTGCTATTACTCTAATAATAGCCTTGAAACCAGTTTTATCTCATTTTTCATCTACTGTTTTCGCTCTTTCTTGGGTTAAAGCTGAAGAATTATTATCTCATTCAGGGCTTTTAGCTTCATCATCTCCTCCTGAAAATATAATTTCTAAAAATCATACTAATAATTTTATAGGGTTTAGTGTAAACCAAGATGTTTTTCATTTCATGATAGCGGAACTAGCTTTACTACAGTCTCATTGCCAGTTATCTTGAGTTGGTTTAAGTAGTATTTGAATAGCTGCTGATTCATCTTCTTCGAGTTTTGAAAATGCGTTAGTAATATTATTTATTGGATCTGATTCTAATTTTTGATATGTTTTTATAGGGAAGAATAATTCTTTTAAGGTATTTATATATGTTCCTTCAATATATTTTCTATTTTTGAATATATTTACTTCTGTTGTTTCTTCTATAACGGCATCGGTATAAAATCAATTTATTTGTTTTTCTATTAAATATTTGTAACTTTTTGGAACAACTACATAGAATAAAACTTCTCCTTCATGAGCGATATATTCAAAACTAAGTAAATCTTGACCTAATATTTTTTTAAGGATTTTAGCTGAATAAATAGACTTCAGAGAAGCGTATAACTGTTCCATAAGTCAAATCATTTCCTTAAAATCTTTTGTAGTTTCTTTTTTTTCATCTAAATCACTATCTTTTTTTGGAAGAGTTACTTTAAGAAAAGTTAAATTTAGTGTTCTTTTAAAATCAACTTTTTTTCTTATAATTTTGAGACCTATAAAAGAGGCTATTGATAGAAGAATTAATACAGAAAATAGAATATAGTAATCCATTTATTTTTATTTTAATAATATTTCTTTTATTATAGCACAATTTTGTGAAAAATAAAAGAAAAAGCGCTTGAAAAAGTGTTAAAAAAATGTATAAATTAAATATATATAATTAATTATAAATAATAGTGTCAAAAATAATACTCCTAGACTCAATTCGTTCTATGCAAAACGTTTGAGCAATATTTAGAAATTGTGATTGAGCATGATTTGAAAAATTGGTTTTAACTGGTCATACTCCGACTCCTCCTAGAAATGATATTTCTAAAACAGCTCTTGGTGCTCAGGACTGGATAGATTGGGAATATTATAAAGATCCTTTTGAAATAGTAGAAAAGTTAAAAAGTGATTGATATAAAATATACTCTGTTGAATTGGATAAGAAGAGTATAGAATATACAGAGCTTTTTGATAAAAATGATGAAAAAGTAGTTTTAATAATGTGAAATGAAATTAATTGAGTTAATAAAAAATTGTTAGACTTATCAGATGAAATAGTTATTATTCCAATGAGAGGGAAGAAAGAATCCTTAAATGTTTCTGTAGCTGCAGGGATTGTTATGTATGCAGTTTAAAAAAACTCCCCCTAGATTAATTACTATAGTTTTCTCCCCCTCAATGAGGGAGAAATGAACGAAGTGAATAGGGGGAGTTATTAAAATATTAAATCACTTTTTTATGTTAAAAAAACTTATTCTTACATTCTTAGTTTTAGTATTTAGTTTGTTTTCACAAGCTATTACTTTTGCTGATTCAATTCCAGTAGAGGATATTTTTTCTGATATTAATTCTGATTATAAATATTTAAATGAATTACAAACCTTGTATGATGGGGGAATGATAAGTCCTGATTCTGAATGAAAGTTTAATCCTAGAGAATTATTAAATCGTGATGAATTTGTTTGAATTTTGATGGAAGTTACTTGTAAAGATTGTATCCAACCTGATACTGCATTAGATATTATAAATAAGTATGAAAATGAAACCGTTTTTTATGACATAAACAAAAATAATAAGTATTTTTATTGTATTGCTTGAGCTAGTGATGAAGGCTATGTAAGTGGTTATCATCCATGAACTACTTGTGATAATTGAACCGTAAGAGAATGAGAAAAACCATTTTGTCCTGCTAATACCATTATATTAGAAGAAGCAATTGCTGTTACACTTAGAGCTTCGTGAATACTAACAAATGCTGAAGCAGATAGTGTAAGACAAGATATATATGATGGAAAAATAACCGAAGTATTATCAGATGATGTAAGTCCTAAAAATTTAGATTGAAGTGTTTATACTTTTTACCCAGATTTCAGAAAAGCTATTGAATATGAAGTTGTAGATGTAGATGCAGATTGAAATAGAACTAGTTATAATTTGTTAGAAGTTGTAGATGGAAAACTTAGACCAAAACAAGCAATATCAAAAGAAGCATTTTTACGTATTGCATTTATTACTTTGAAGGCAAATGCTTGTCATGAAAAAATAGATAGTAACTTAGCTTTACAAATGACTATTTTTGATGAGCAATGTAATGCTAGTATAGAGAATTGTGATTTATCAAATATAGATAATCCAGATAATATATATGATTTTTCAGGAGAAGTTTATACTACTTGTGAAGCCTGAATAAGTGATCCTGAATGATATATTTGGAGGTTTTATAATCAAAATAATTGAGAAGAAATTAAAAAATATTGAAAATATATTGATAACTATGATTTCTTATCTCCATGAAATTGGAAAGTATTTTTTAGAGTTGTGGATCAATGTTGAAATACATGAGAGGTTTATAATACTTTGACAATAAATGGAGATAATGCTAGTTATTGAATATGATTAGAAGTTGATGCATCTGTAATATATTGAGAATGACCCTTAGAAGTAGATTTTACTGCATATGTAGATTGATGAGAATGACCATATATATGTAGCTGGGATTATTGAAATGGAGATACTTGAACATGAATAACTCCTAGTTATATATTTGAAGATAGTTGAGTATATGAAGTAACAACTATTTGTAGTGATGTTAATTGATTAGAATCAACTGCCGTTACAATAATATCAGTTACTGATTGAATCACAGACTTATGATTATGATTAGAAGTAGATGCCTCTGTAATATATTGAGAATGACCATTAGAAGTAGATTTTACAACAGATATTGAATGAGGGGAATGACCATATATTTGTACTTGGGATTACTGAGATAGTTCTGGTTGATCTGGGACTGAACCTACACATATATTTGCAGATAGTTGAGTATATGAGGTAACAACTACTTGTAGTGATGTTAATTGATTAGAGTCAACTGCTGTTACAATAATATCAGTTACTGATTCTGACTTAAATACAGATCTAAATGTTTCTATTAATGCTGAACCATTTTATTGAGAATGACCATTGGCAGTAGATTTTGAATGAATTGTCTCATGATGAGTTTGACCCTATTCATATTCTTGGGATTTTTGAGATGGAAATTGAGGTTTATGAGAAGATATATTAAATATATTTAAAGAAATATGAATATATGAAACTACATTAATTGTTACAGATAGTTTATGAAATGTATGAATTGCTAACGTATTAATTCATGTAACATGATTATCTATAGAGGATATAGATAGTGACCTTGATTGAATATTTGATATAGATGACTTATGTCCATTGGTTGTATGAGTAATAGAAAATGATTGATGTCCAATTTTAGAACAAATATGTGAAGATAATTCAGATTGTGATAATTGATTAATATGTTCTACAGATAATATATGTAGTGTTAAAAGTCTAGCAAATAGTTGTGAATATAGTTGATGAGATGTTATATTTTGAAATATAGTATGTAATTCATGTCCTTGTAATTATTTTTTAGATTTCACTAGTACTTTGAGAAAATGTGATATAGTATTTCCAGCTATTACATCTCCAGATAGTAAAACTATTTATAGTAAATGAAATTTGTTTGAGATTGAATAAAAAAATAATCTTTAAGTTAATACTTAAAGATTATTTTTTTATTTTTTGAAACTATCTAATATTTCATGGGCTATATCTTTTCATCATAGTCAAAATGCAAGTCATCAGGCTAGAGCTAGCATTGATATGAATCATATTAATATTGTATTTGTTATTTCACTAGCAATTCATATTTTATCTAATACTACCATAAGTGTAAAAAACAACATTATTGCTTTTGATCAACTGGCTATAATTTTGGCTGTTTTTTGATTTGTTAAATCAAGAGCATGGAAAACAACATCATAAATAAAATTAGCAAATCTTACTCAGAAGAATCATATAATTACAGCTATAAATAGGCTTGGAAGATAAGTAAGTAGTTCTCACATAAATACTTCTATTTCAGTTATTCCTATTACAACTATAGCTAGTCTAAAGAATACTAGAAATACATAATATGAAATTGCTTTTGCTGTAATTTCATTTATTTTGATTTTATCTGATATTTTTTTCTTTTTTGGTTCAATTATCTTTTTTACGTCCTCTTTTACTTTTATATCATCAAATTCTATATTTAGTTTATCAATAAGTTCAATAATACTAAATTTCCTGAATAAATACATAACTAGTTTATGTATTCATATAGCGATAATTATTCAAAATCAAAGAATAACCAAAGCTCATATTAGTTTTGGTAAATATAGTTCTATATTTCATATAATAGTGATATATAGGTTGTTTATAATGTTTTCTACGTTGAATTCAGACATTTTTTGTATATTAATAATATCCTAGTGAAAAATTCTTATATTATTATTTTATCATATTTTTATTAAAAAACAAAAAAATATTTGACTATTTGGCTAAAATTTATACAATTCATCTGCACTAAATATATGCGGGGGTAACATAAAAGAGTGAGTGTACTAAGGCTTCAACCCTTGGGTGTGCGAGTTCAAACCTCGTCCCCCGCTCCATATAAATACAGCTTAGGCCTTGTTATTTAGAAAAATATCTAAAAAATAAGTTTTAGGCTTTATTTTTTGAATAAAATAGATAAAATAGAAGCAAATCAATTTTGGGTTTAAAAATTTAATAAAATAATATAGAATTATGGCAAATAGTCACGGATTAAAATCAAGTGTTGTAAAAAAACAAGCAAAAGCTAGAAAATTAGCAAAATGAAAGAAAAAATCTGATCATTCAGCTTATATAGGGAGTGAAAACCCACAAGTAAGAAAAAATCAATCTTATAAAGATAGAAATCATTATATGGAAAATAAACAAAAATTTCCAAAAAGAAAACTAAAGACTAAAAATATTGAATCTCTTAAAGAACAAGGTATTTTAGATGAAAGATGATTTTTTACAAAAGGAAAAAAGAAAAATTTTGAAACTAAATCAATGGTTGATTCAAAAGGTTTAGATTTTTATGGTATGCCTAGATAAGAATAACTCACTTAAATGTGAGTTTTTATTTTTTGTACTTAGATTTTAATCCCTCCCCTCGTTCCTCGGTACTCCCTTTGTAAAAGGGAGAAATAAATTTGTTTTTTAAAAAATAAAAATAGTAACTAAATCTCCCTTTTCCAAAGGGAGTACCCGTAGGGGGGAGAGATTAGAAATAATAGACTACTTTAACATTTACTTAATTAAATATAAAAAATGCAAAGATTCTATTTTCCAAATCTGGAAAAAAAAGATGATAATATAATAATAAAAAACCCTGA
>CAXBVF010000009.1:0-23560 GCA_963979005.1 uncultured Candidatus Altimarinota bacterium
TTTTTTCTTTTTCTAGTCTTATTGTCTCGATTCTTTCAGCTTCAATTCTAATGTTTTCAGCCTCGATTCTTGCTTTTTCAGCTTCTTCAAATTTCATTCTACTTACTTCAGACATAAGTGCTGCGTCTAATTCTACTTTTGAAGGATAAATTTTTCATAAATAGTCATAATTTTTATCATCTCCTTTCTTTTCTTGTGACAGAACATTAAAAGAATATGAATCCAAGTTAATAGTTTCAGGAATCCATGGTTGGTCAATATATGCTTTCTTAAAATCTCCTATATTAGATAAAATAACAGATTTATATTTAGCAATAGAATGGTTTTCAGAATCAAGAGTGAATAGTGTTCAAATACCAGCAATTACAATTACTATTAGTATTATAAGAAGAGTAATTCTAGTTTTTGGTTTTTTTAACTCATCTCACATTTTTTTATTTTTTATTTGTACTTCTTCAATTATTTCTTTTTCATCTTTTTTAAATTCTGATTGATAATTTCAGAAAATTTCTTCTTTTTCGTCTTTTCAGTTCTTTTTTCATTTAGGATCTTCAGTTTTTTCATCCTTTTTGTCTGTATTTTTATCTTTTTTAAACTTTTTTTCTGCTTCTTTGTCTACTTCTTTATTAATTTTTTCCTCTATTTCTTTTATAGATTCTTGGTTTTTTTTATGTTCTTCAGGGCTTATATTATCTGTATTATTAATATTTTCGTCTATTTCATTTCATTTTTCTTTATTAGTTTCTGGTTTATTAAATGTATCGGTTAATTCATCCTTCATTTCATCATGTTCATCTTCTTCTTTATCTTCTTTGTCTTCCTCAACTTGGTCAGGCATTTTTTGTGTCCTGATTGAACCTAAAGAAATTTTTGCTGGTGCTGATTCATCTTTTGTAACTTCTTCCTGTGTTTTTTGATCTTTTTTCTCAATAACTTCTATTTCATTATCCTTATTGTCCTCAGTATCTTCTTTTATTTCATTAGTTTCATCTTTTTTATCTGTTTTAGTTTTATTTTCTTCAGAAACATCTTTTTTCACTTCTTCATTAGTTTCATTTTCTTCAGATTTTTCAGTTTTTTTATCAGCTAATTTCTCATCTTCTAATTCAATAGTATATTCTTTTTTATCAGATTTTTCTTTAGAATCTTGTTCCTTGCTATTTTTAGATTTATCTTCAGTTACTTTTATTTCTTCGATAATTTCTTCATCTTTTTCTTGAGTTTTTCCTTTTGTGTTCTTCTTATCAATCATAGCTGATAAATCGACTTTGTGAGGAGCATTCATAATTAAAAGGTTTATAATTTAAATTTATATGTTTAATTCTAAACTATTTTTTATAATAAATCAAATATTTGCTTGTTTTTTTTATAAAGTACATCAGGTATTAACTAATGCTCAAGTACTTGTAATAATTTGATATTCAAACGCAGTAGCACTAAGGGGTAATAATAATTTTCCTCATTCTTCAATTTCTATACAGTTTCTGAAGTCACTATTCTGCCAATAAATACCTTGATTTTCCATCTCAGCTAATAGGGCATCAAAACTAGTTCAGTCTGAAGTAGGAGAGAATGGTTCTACAAAAGTATATCATAGGTTATGTTTTTGTTCATTATATATAAATAATTTTCTATTTACATCTCATAATAAGCTTCATGATTGTATTTCAATATCTGTTCAAGTAGTTGCTCAGGTAGCAAGTAAAAGAGTAGGTAATATATTTTTTGAAACACTTTTATAATTTCAATTAACAATAGCTATAGGGTTTTCATCATTTTCTAGGGTTGCATAAAGCTCAAACTCTTGTTTATCAATTGTAGTAGAGTATATATAAAATTTTTCATTTTTAGGATCAGATGGGAGACTTTCCAAGCTACTTAAACGAACATTTGTATCCAGTTTTCACTGTGTTGCTACAGCTGATCAACTATATGTAATATTAAAAGTATCTCAAGGAATTGCATAATATCATCTTTTTTGTTTATAAATTTTAAAAGCAGAAGAGACTTGTGATAAATCAGCTTTTCTTTGAGAATCTCTTGACTCAGCTAAATATCAGACATAAGAATAGAATCATACTACACCAAGTATTGCTATAATTATCATTACTATCATTAATTCAACAAATGTAAATGCTCTTAAATTGATTTTTTTCATGTTTTTATTTATTATAATTATTAACATCTATATCTACAATTGAATATTTTACATTTCACCTTCATGCTAACCATTTTTGTGTAAAATAATTTTGTATTCATCTTACTTCCATTTTACTTAATGCGTGGTTCCACGATATAAGTTCACCAATAGATCATTCAAAATATAAACATTGATCATTACATCATCAGTCTCAATCTCAGTTATCTATAGTTGCATATGGAGCCCAAGGTCTAACATTCCATTCATTTATTGATCATAATCCAGCCAAGTGATGTTCAGGCTGAGGATCTACATGATCTGTTTCAGATGCAAGTTCACCATTTAGATAAATTTTTAATTTGTTATTAGCATCATCAATTGTAGGATTTCCAGTTTCATTTTTGTGTGTACTATCTTGAACTATCATGATAAAATATGTACTATCAGGAAGTATTTCTCAAAGGTTTACAGATTTAAACAAATGTCATGCATCCCGAACTTGGCTAGAATCATAAAAACATAAATATCAAGGGACAGTTGCTTTATTATGGATTCATGCATATAAATCACCATCATGAATCATGAAATTGTATCAAGTTGCTTGTCATCACTGTTCATATACAGCCTGATCTCTAGTTACATCTAATCAAGTTTTTAATACAATTGCAAATGATTTCTCAGTAAATAAATTATCACTTAGACAAACATCATCATTATTTATTAATCCATTTTTATCAAGATAAAACATATCATCTACTCAATCAAATTTAACTCATCATAAACCATTAATCTCATTTGCTATATATTTAGGTCTATGTGTAGTTGTATTTTGGTATGCATTTTCATTAGAACTTAAATCTAACCATGTTACAATCCCTCATCAATCTATTAGAGTTGAATTATTAGATCAATCTATATTTGTAGCATCATATCTAAATATCAAGTTTGCGATTTCGTCTGGATATATTATATGTTTTAAAATATCTTCTTTTTTTGTATATTCTACTTTATAAATATTTCAATCTTCAGTATCTATTCATACATATCTTCACAATTTATTTACATATTTATAATCAGATAACAATGTTCAGGTTAATATTTCAAATTCTTTTGTTATATCATTTTTATAGACATAAAATTTTTCATTTTTATCTAGATTAGTAATATCTAGTTTTTTTATAACATTATCAGCATTTCATTCTAGAATATATTTATTTATATAATCTGCATATTCCAAAGAAACATCTTTATTGAAATTCAATATATTAATAATTCATACGAGACTAAAAGATAATATAAAAACTCATATTACCACTCAAACCAATGATTCTCATATTTTTGTATTTTTCATTTACAAATTGTTATAAGTTATTAATATAGTATATATATTATTATATTAAGTTTTAATAAATAGTGAAATCTTTTCAAAATAAAAAGGCATTGACATTAATAGAATTAACTATCTCTATAACTATCTGAACTATTATATTAATAATAGTATCTTTTTTCATAGCCACTAGTATCCGTGATTTGGAAAACTCTATTCTAGAAACTAATTCTATTGATAGATCGTTTTCTTTTAAAGATGAAATAAATAGATTTATAAAGTGATGATATAATAACTTTATACTGTATTGAACATGAACAAATCAATCAGTATTGTTGAGAAATACTGAAATAAATGAGTGAGTTTTATTTTGAGTAGTTAATAATGAAACAAGAAAAATTCAAAACGAATATATATATTGAGAAAACTATATATGATATAGAAAAATAAGTGATGTAGAATTAGCTGATATTGATTCAAGTAGTTGAGCAATTAATGATTTTATTTTTTTATGAGATAAAATATATTCTTGAATAAGAATCAAAAAATTTAAACCAGAATTATTTAATGGCTGAGATATCTTAAGTTTGAATGTATCAATTGTTGTTTTGGCAGATACCCATAATATATGAACTAGTTTTAATGATTTTACTATAGATTCACTTGATATAATTGAATATACTTTAAACTTTTAAATTACTTAAAATGTTAAAAAAAAGAAGAGCAAGTGTTTTTGTATATGTATTATTACTTATTCAAATTATATTAGTTATCTGATATGTTGTTTTTAATAATGTATTTATACTAAATAATAATATCAATATATGAAAAAATGCTGAAGAAGTTTTTTCTAATGTTCATGATAAATGAAATATTAATATAGAAACAGTTAGGAGGTATAATTCAAATGGTGATTGATATATAGATACTATATCTTGTCCTACAAATGTTACTATGAGTTGAACTGTATCTACTTGATCATTAAAACAAACATGAATAATTACTCAGATGACCTATAGTTTATGAAGTATATATTGTTCATGAATGTATAACTGAGATGAATTTAGAATATTTTTCAATAATGAATTTAGTGACTTCAAGGATGCATATTATAAGTGAGATTTAGTAGATATTGTAAAGTCTACAGATACTAATATATACGTATGAGCTACTAATATAGCTCTAAGTTCTACAAAGACATGATCAGATCCTGACTCAGGTTATAGTGCTAATAATTCAGCAGATTCAAATGATACTACATGATTTTTGTCTGATAATAAAACAAAAGATGAATTTTTGAAATATGAATTTCCTAGTAACAAAAGTATATGATGGATTACGATAAAAAAAGATTCTCATAGTCATTGACAATATTGGAGAAGGGCAGATATATTTTTATATGATTCATCTGGAACAGAGTTAGATAAAATACATATAACTTGAATGAGAAATAAAAGTTTGAAAGATGTAGATTTAAAATATCGTTGATTAACAGATGATGTTAAAAGTATAAAAATAGAAGGAACACAAAGTAAATATTTAGATTTAAATGAATTTGAAATTTATGAATTACTATCTACTGGTTCTGAAGAATTATGGATGTGAGATAGGGTATTTACTGATTCAGATTCCACATTAATTTCTTTTAATTCTGATTGAATAGGATGATGAGATGATTTTGATGATGATTTTAATAGTGATAATTATAGGGTTACTTCTATAGATGATGTATATTATGCTAATTGATATCAAGATGATGATGTTGTACCTAGATTGGTAGTTTTTTGAAATATGAAAGAAACAGATAAATATTATAATATTTTTTGGAATAACTATAAAACAAATGATTTTATAGATAAAAATACTAACAATGATGATATATTAAATGTAAAAATATGAGATGTAGATCAGGCATATTTACATTTAGATTTATTTAATGAAACAGAAGATATTGATTTTGATATGAAAATTTTAGAATTTGATCCATTGGCTTATAAAAATGACTACACTCTATTGCCAGTAAATACTTTTGATTGATTAAATATTACAACATTTGAATGATATATTCAAAATACTTGATCAACTCTAGATTTATCTACTGCTCAAACATGAAATGAATATGAGTTTGATTTTAAAAATAAAGATTATGCTATATTTCTTACAAGTAATATAGAATGAAACTTATCTTTCAGATTGACATGAGAGACTTTGACGGGTACTATGATTTATATAAATCCAATAGATGACTCATCTACCTGAACTATTGAATCCCTATCAAATCATATTATTATATGATGAGAAAAGAACTTTATCTGAGAAGAGTTTATAGTAGTTTGAGATAAATAATATTATAATTTTAATAACAAAATGATTAAAGCACAGCCAATTTCATGATTTTATGAAAACCTACCTGAATTACAGATTATAGAAGATAAATTTAAAGATATTATAAGAAAAAATTATAATCTATCTGGTTTTGTTTCTCTTGATACACCTGCAGTAGAGAGGCTAGAAATACTTACCTCAAAGTGAGCCGATGATAGTGAAATTTATGCATTACATAGAATACATGCCGAAAATTTATCAGATGTTTCTATGTGATTACGTTTTGATTTAACAGTACCATTAGCTAGATATATTGGTCAATATGAATGAGAATTAACATTTCCATTTAAGAGACAACAAATAGGAAGAGTTTATAGATGAGAAAGACCTCAAAAATGAAGATATAGAGAGTTTTATCAGGCTGACGTTGATATTATTTGAAATGGAAAATTAGCTCTGTTTGCTGATGTTGAAATTTTGTCTACTATATATAGCTCATTAAAAGAGTTAGATTTTTGAGATTTTGTTATACATGTAAATAACAAGAAATTTTTATCATGATTTTTATTAAGTATTTGAATCCTAGAAGATAAATTAGTAGAAACTATTTCAATTATTGACAAAAAAGAAAAAATAAAATGAGATAAACTTCAAATTATGTTCACTGATATAGGTATTAATAAAGAGCAAATAGATAAAATAAATGAATTTGTAGATCTATGAAAACAAAAAACTATAGATGAAATTACTAGTGATTTTTCTGATATAAATAATGAATTATTACAAGAATGAATAAAGGAATTATCATATGTTTATAAAAATTTACTTCTTCTTTGAATAGATGAAAAGTTTTTAAAAATAAATCCAGCTATTTCTAGAGGTTTAAACTACTATACTGGAACAGTTTTTGAAACTTTTATTGGGTGAGCAGAATGAATGTGAAGTATTGCATCAGGATGACGCTATGAAAATTTAGCATCAAATTTTACAAAAAATAATTTTCCTGGTGTTGGTGGTAGTATTTGATTATCTAGATTGTTATCAGTACTAGCTGAACTTGATAAAATTAGACCAGAAACAAAGACTGTTAGCCAAGTTTTGATAGTAAATATGTGAGATGAGTTTTTAACAAATAACTTACAAATTGTTAAAAATTTGAGAAAAATGTTAATAAGTACTGAGCTATATTTAGATCCTGAAGCAAAAATACAAAAACAGTTAAAATATGCTAATAACAAGGGAATTCCTTTTATTATTATAGCCTGAGAAGAGGAAATAAATAACTGAATAATTCAGATAAAAAATTTAAAGACTTGAGAACAGTATGAAATAAAAATGGAAAAATTAAATTATAATTTATTCTTTTAATTATCTAGTATATGTTTATTTGAAAAGAAGCATTTATTAATTATATACGTTCAAAAAAAGGATTTAATCTTTTAGAACTTATTATTTCTATATCTTTAGTTATAATATTATCATTTATGTGATATTTATCTTTGCAGTCTTATTTAGTAATAACAAGAGACTCAGCTAGGATAGTTGGTTTAGAGAATATAAATATTTCATTAAATACTTATATTAATAAATCATGATTTTTTCCTAACCCAAGTCAATCAACTGAAATTTTATATTCAGGTTCATTAGTTTGGACTCAATGAATTTTTGATGATAGCATTTGACAAATAACTTGATATTCTGAAGTTATACTTGATCCTTTGACAAATTCTAATTATACATATTCTGTTAAAAATTCTAGAAAAGAGTTTATGTTAGCTTCAGTATTTGAACAAAAATGAATATCAGAAAATGTAGCTTTTTTGAAATGAAATTATAATTGAGAATTACTATCTATTAGAAAAAGTGGAATTAATTATATACTTACAGTTCCATCTATAGTTTCTAATGATTTAAGTTCAAACAGTTTACTTGATATATTAAATAATAATAATTTAGTATATAATAATTATAAAAATTTACCAGCTAGTTATTCTTCAACTGAATTTATAATTGATGATAATATAGATTTTTCAGCTAATGATTTAGTTGTATGGTCTTGAAGTATCTCTGAACTTAAAAAATCAAATGCACAAGTATCTTTACTACAAGATGTATATAACTCATATAGTTGAACTTTATTATGAAACAAAGTTTCAGTTTATAAAATTAATGAATGAGATTTATTTGATGTTAACACTCCTCAGTATATTAAAATGCAAGCATGTGATTTAGTTAATTATAAACTAAAGTACTATGTTGAATGTGCCTGAAGTATATGGCTATGAAATTAATAAATAACTAAAAATAATGAAAAATAAAAATGCAATTACAATGGCCGAACTTATAATAGTTATATCAATATTAGCTATTTTGTGAGTAGTTTGATTTTTATCTCTTAAATCTTATTTAACATCAGTAAGAGATTCTAGCAAAATAGTTGAATTAGAAAATATAGAATCTGCATTAGGATCATATTTTCTAAGAAGTTGAAGATACCCAGAGCCTGATAATTCAGTTGAAATAACTTATTCTTGATGACTTGTTTGGACTCAATGACTTTTTTGAACTTGAGTATCTACAATAACAGAATATTCACCAGACAAAGTTTTAGATCCTAGTTCAGATACTTTTTATACATATTCAGTAAAAAATACGAAAAAAGAGTTTTCTTTAGCTGGAGTATTAGAAGAAAGCCCATGACTTGTTACTGATTTATGAGTAATAAAAGATACGCATGCTTGAAGAATTTGAATAAAAGATTGAACTGCAATAGTTAAGTGAAATTATAATTGAGAATTGATTTTTGTTAAATGAAATACTGATAATTATATATTAGCTATACCTAGTATAATATCTAGTGATTTATCTTCAGCAGACTTAAACTATATAATAGATAATAATAAGCTTGTTTATGATGGTTTAGAAAATTTACCACATAGTTATTCCTGATCTATATTTAAATTTGATTCAAATTTAGATATATCAGCTAATAATTTAGTTGTTTATAGTTGAAGTATAAATAAGTTACAAAAATCATATAATCAGTTAGAATTATTACAAAATTTAGCAAGTGCATATAGTTGAAGTATTCTTTGAAACCAAATATCAGTTAATAAGGTAGATTCTGAAGATATATTCTCATCAGATCCATCATTAAGTATTAAAACTCTTTCCTGTGATATTGTAAATTTTAAACTAAAATATTTTGTAGAGTGTTGAGATGTAGATTTTATTACTTTTTATATTGTTAATGTATTACATTTAGATATATCTATTTTAGATTGAGAAAAAATTATAACACTTTTTGAGTGACAAGATTGAGTATATGCATTTTGAACAGAGAAATGATTGTTTTTTTATGATTCTATAAATGATGTATGGGTAGAATATGGTGAAGATACACCAGATTTATTAGATAAAGAAATTTTTGCAATTAACCAAAGTAATGATTGACATTATTGGATATGAACACCAAATTGACTTAATGAATTATATTTATGAGATCCTGGTACAGAAGGTTATATTTTTAATAAGTGAGATGATGTATGGAATCAGTTTGTACCAAGTTGAAGTGTTTTAGATGAAGAAATAAAATCTATAGATATATGAGATGATTGAGTTATATGGGTTTGAACAACAAAATGAGCAGGTTCTTTTGATTGAGAAAACTTCCAAGATTATAAACATAATGGTTGAAAAACAAAAAGACATGAGGTTAGTGTTATATATACTGATAGTCAAGGTTATATATGGTTTTGATGAAAAGGAAAATGATTAGATAGATATGATACAAATAATCCTAGCGCAAGTATAATAAATTATAAAGAATCAAATGGTGATATCCCTTATGATGAGGTACAGTTTATATTAGAAGATAGTAGTTGAAAAATATGGATTTGAACAAAAGAGGGAATATGACTTACTACAGATTTTTGAAATAGTTGGGAAACTTATATACTTAAAGATGATATGCAATTAACAGAACATGATATATCATATATCCATGAAGATGCTGCTTGAAATATATGGGTAGCTACAAATGGATGAGTATCTAAGTATAGTTGATGATCTTATTATAGTACTTCTAATTGGTATTCTTATAGTAAAGATAAAGTTGAAACTGATGTACAATGACTAGATTCTAATGAAGTAAAAAATATTTTAGAAGATGACTTGTGAAATATATTAATATTTACTTCAGAGTGACTTAATACAATTGATACTAATTGAGACATTGTTTCTAATAACTAAAAAAAATCTATTCTAATTAATTAGAATAGATTTTTTTATGGAAGAATACATCAAGTATTTGATAAGCTTCATGTATCATCGAGTATCTGATATTCTTCAGTTCAAACATCATGAATCAATTTTGCAGCTTCATCTAATTCTGTACAAGTTAGATAATCACTATTTTGCCAAAAATTTATATTTCAACTAATAAGTATATCATCAACATCTTCTCATGCATAATAAGGAATATATGGTTTAGAGGTTGTATAAGGAATATTAGATCATCAATCAAGTATAAATAAATTTCTATTAATAGCTCAATTTCAAATTCAATCATGTATTTCAACTGCTACAGTAGATCATGTTGCAAGCATTATACTTGGAAGAACATTTTTTGATACAGTTTTATAATATCATTCTAACATTGCAATAGGAAAATCTCAATTTTCTAATGTTAAACTCACCTGAACTTCTTGTTTATTCTTAGTAACTGAATAAAAATAATTTTCATCTGTAAATGGATCTAATGGTATTTTTTCCATTGTACTTAGAGTTACATCTTCATCTAGTTTTCATTGATAAGCTACAGTCTTTCAGCTATTTGTTATACTAAATGTATTTCATGGAAGAGGGTAAGCTCATCTTTTTTGCTTGTATAATTTTAATGCTGTTTTGATCTCTCACATATTAGCTTTACGTTCTGCATCTCTAGCTTCAGAAAGATGTCATACATATGAAAAGAATCAAATAGAAGCAAGTATAGCAACTATAGTAATACTTACTATTAGTTCAACTAAGGTAAATGCATATTTATTAGTTTTTGTCTTATTTTTTGTTTGTACAATCATATATAACGATGTCAAGAGATAAATTTTGTAGGGGCTATAAATATATGTTAAAATTAATATAAATTATACTTTAATTATATGTACAATTTATGAAAAAACAAAAAATAAATAAAGCAATTTCATTAATAGCATTAGTAGCAATATTGTTTTCAACAACTTATGCTGATGATCAATCAGATGTAAAAACTCATATTAATAATATGCAAAATTCTACTAATAATGTATGAATTTTATGAGAAATATTTACAAAAGTATTTGATACAGAAGGTAAAATAAAAGAAGCCTTTTTAGCATTTACAAATGTTGCAACAAATTGATACCTACCAATGTGGGATACATTAAAATTGATAAATTCACCACTTTTTGTACTAGCATGAAAGGTAGGGATTTGAACAGAATTACCAACAGAAGTATTAACACTTTCATGAGGTTTAAGTCTTACAAAAGATCCGGATTCATGAGATGATGTATGAGATAGAGATTATAATGATGCCAGATATGTATGAGTAGCATGAACAGCTGTAGATTCAAATCTATTAGATGGATTAGATTCTCTAGCTTTTCAAAGAGATATAGTTTGAACTACTTGTGTAGATTGAATAGAAAGTATAGCTGATAATTGAGCTATAGTATGTTCTACAAGTCCATGAGATACAAATGCTTGAACAGAATGTTTAGTTTGAGAATATTTAGATTGAGATGGAACATGTAAAACAGAAAGATATAATGCGTTATTTGATACAGAAACAGAAATAGATGCAGCAGTATCTAATAATGGATATGATACAACGGTAGATACAATAGCAGATGATGGAATAATCCAAGAAACAGAAATAGCACAAAATACATTAGATGATAGTGAAATAGAGGATGATAGTTTAACAGCTTCTTCATTAGCAATAGATAGTGTATGAAACAGTGAATTAGCAACTAGTGCTGTAGATAGTGTTAATATAGTAAATGATACAATTACAGAAACAGATATTATTGATAGTTTTGTAGCTAGAGATTCTAGTTTGTTTGATTGATATAGTTCAGCAGCAAATATACCACAAAATCCAGAAATATTATGAGCAACAATTGATTTAGATACAGTTGTTACTCCATGATTTTATAATTATATAGCTACATCAGCTACTAATACACCACATGATGGTGCTGCTTTTTGGTTTTCATTAAATGTTTATAAAAATTCTTCAAATTCAATAGTTCAAGAAAGTTTTAAACATGAAAATGCTACAACAAAAAAGTATATTCGTCATTGATATAATACCTGATCATGGTTGTTTACTGGTTGGGAACTTATGTATCATTCATGAAATGATCCATATGATACAGAAGCAGAAGTAGATGCCGCAGTAGCAAATAATGGATATGATACAACAGTGGATACAATAGCAGATGATTGAATCATTCAAGAAACAGAAATAGAACAAAATTCAATAGATGATAGTGAAATTCAGGATGAAAGTATAACATCATCTTCATTAGCAGCAAATAGTGTGTGAGCAAGTGAAATAGATGAAGCTTGAAATTATACAATTAATAAATTAGATGTTACATGAGAGGTTACAGCAATTAAGTATATAAAAAATACTTGAGCAGAAGTTTGAAGAAATTTTTATGATTGGTATCTTGATAATGTGAATGTAGATACTTGAGAAAGAATAATTGCTACGTTTGATGTAGGTACTGTAGGTACTTATGAATGAGTAGAAATTGTATGACAAATAATAGATTCACAAAGTAACTGGTGAGATGGAGAACCAATAATAGGTAATTTTAGAGCAAAAATGCGTTTTAGTGGATGAACAGCTTATTCACTTGAACAAGATAGAGTAACACCAAGTCTTACTTTAGCTATTCGTGAGATATCAGCATCTTCAGCTAAATTAGTAGCAATATGAAATATAGCACATAGAAGTGTTCTAGTTAATTTTAATGTTGTAGAATGAGCAAATGCAGCAACTATTACAATGTGAGATCCAAATGTATTAAATACAACATGAACAACTGTAATATCAGCACCAACTTATATAACTGTATTTGATGGTAATGTTTGAATCTGAACAGATAGCCCAAGTAATAGTTTACATGTAGAGTGAGGAACAACAATAGATTGATGAACAGCGCAAGCTACAAATGATGCTACATTATATGTAACAGCACAAAATGATAATGATTGGTGAATAATCGTAGATAAATATTTATGATGATCATCAGAGTATTGAATTTTAGTAAAAGTAGCTGAAACTGCTAGTCATGCTTTAAGGATACTTTGAAATGGAGTAGAAAAATTTAGAGTAGACGGACTTTGAAATTTATTTATATCATGAACATTAAGTTGAGATTCAATAACAGACAATTCAATAGATGAGTCTGAGATAGATGATGCTTTTGTAGCGAGAGATTCTGATAAAGTTGATTGATTACATGCTACAGCTATAGCTCAAATGCAAACAGCTACGCCATTAACAAATGTAGATGATTTAGATGCATTAAGTGATGGTTGGTATTCTTGGATAAATTCATTACCAACAAATGCACCTAATTCATATATGATTTTATTACAACAAAGTGATGCAGTACAAAAAATACAAATGGCATTTTGATCTTCAGCAACAGGTAAAATATATGTACGTAGAGCAGATTCATGAACATTTTATCCATGGACAGAATTTCAACAAAGAGTTACATGAACATGTGCAGCTTGAAATTCAATAAGGATAATTAATTCAGATTGAACTGTAACTTGTGAAGCAGATACAGATACCCAATTATCAGAAGCAACTGTAGATACTTATGTTTCAAATAATGGATATTTAACATCATATACAGAAACAGATCCTCAAGTGTGAGGAATTGTAACTAGTTATATACCTAGATGGAATGGAACTAGTTTAGTTACCGGTAAAATTTTCGATAATGGTACAAATGTATGAATTTGAACAGCTAGTCCATCTTCAATACTTGAAGTAGATAGTTCTTCAAATACCGTTTATAATATGAAACTTATAAATGGATGATGATTAGCAAAATGATTAAATATTGAATGATGAAATTCTTGAAGTGATGCTTCATTATTAAAGGTAGAAAATCTTGCAGAGGATGCTACATTTTTTGAAGTAACAGATTGAAACAGTTATTTTGATAATGGTAATCTTTGAGTATGAATAACTAATCCTTCAGCAAAATTACATGTTCAAGAAACTACTTCATGATTAAAGTGAATATTTGAAACTCATGATTCATCATGACTTGATGCATGAATAAAAATAAAATGAGCAAGAAATGGTTCTCTTAATTGAGATACAGCATATATTGATTTTTCAGATTATGATAATGATGAATCATGATGAACAGAGTATGTGATGTGAAGAATTTCATGATGAATGGATAATACATCATGAAGTGATTGAGTACTTCAATTTAAAACAAGTGATGCATGAGTACTTTCGTCAAGAATGTTAATAGATAGTACAGGTAAAATTTGAATATGAACAAATTCACCAGTAGAATTATTATATGTAAATACAATTAGTTGAGATGCAAGAATTTGATTAAATGCTCCAACATGAAGTGATACTGAAATTAAATTTTCTAATAATGATATAGTAGATTATACTATATGACATGATGATGCTACTGATAATTTTGTAATATGAACTACAAATGTAGATACACCATTAATTAGTGTACAAAAATGAGGTAATGTATGAATATGAACAACAACACCATGAGCAAAATTAGATGTTAATTGAGAGATACGTTTATCATCAGATGCTGAACATTCACTAGAAAAATTAACTACTTCAGATATAACATGATTAGTAGTAGATACAACAGATTTACGTTGACGTAATATAGATTTATATTCATTTGATGATATAAATTTAAGAGCTTGAAGTTCTGATAAAATTACATTTCATGCATGAGCTGCTGAAAGAATGAGAATTAACAATTCATGAAACGTGTGAATATGAATTATTTCACCAAATGCAAAATTGGATGTAAATGGTTCTGTTAATATTTGAGATTCAGATTCAAGTTATACAAGTATTGATATAGAAAGTTCAACTTTAGCATGATATAATTGAGCTACTCAATTTACATCTAAGACTATTCCTTGATCATGAACTGCAAAATATGCATTTCATTTTAAAACAAATGAATCAGTATGAAAAGCACAAGCTGACCTTATTGTTGATTGAAATGTATGAATATGAACAACAGCACCATGAGCTAAATTAGAAGTAGCATTTGATTGAGTTAGTACAACTAATGGTTTAAAAATAGATTTAGCATCTGCAAGTTCAGATACAAATTTATTATTAACTTCAGATGATGGTACAATAGCTTGAGGTTCTGATTTTATTAGAGCTGAAGATTTATGAGTATGAGTTTTTGTACTTCAATGAGATTGAAATATGTGAGTATGAACAGTGTCTCCAACAGAGAAATTAACTGTATCATGAGATGTACAAATAAACTGAGGATGATGAACTATAGCTGCTACAAGTATTGCAGATTGATGGTTAAAATTATGATCAACTTTTTGAATGGATAATAATGAATTTTATTATTCATGAGTGGAATGAAATATAGGTACTATTTGATTATATGATTTAAATATTCAAACAAATTGAACTCAAAGAATAAAAATAGAAGATACATGAAATGTATGAATTTGAACATCAACACCTAGTGAAAAATTAGATGTAAATTGAAATGTTTATATTTCATGAACTATGACAGTATGATGATGAATAAGTGGTGATAGTATTACAGATAATACAATAGATGCATCTGAAATACAAGATAATTCATTAACAAGTGCAGATATAAATGATAACTCACTAACAAGTACAGATATCTTTAATAATACAATAATTGAAGATGATATTTCTGATAGTTTTGTAGCTAGAGATTCTAGTTTATTAGATACGTTTGATTCTTCACAATTTTTAAGAAGTGATACAAATGATACAATGGCAAGTAGCCTTACTTTTTCAAATGCAAACGGTATATTATGGGAATCATGAGTAAATAGAATTACACATAATGATTGAGGTTGAAATGTTCAAATAAGATTTTGAAATGATTATTCAGATACAGCAACTAGATTTACACATGCATGAACAGCTTATTATATAGGTTGAAGTCTGGATACAGCAGGAACTTCTCTTGATTTAAGAGCTGCTTCTAATTGATGAGCATGAGATAATGCCGTAGTTACATGGTGAGATACATTATCTATATGACCATCAACATTAACATGGTGAGGAGATAATGTTCTAGTTACAGGGACATCATGAGATAATATAGCTGATGGTACGATAGATTCATCCGAAATAGAGGATAATACAATAGTAGCAGCTGATATCGCAGCTGGATGAGTATGAACAAGTGAAATCTTAGATAATTCAATATCAGAAACTGATATATCTGATAGTTTTAAAGCCAGAGATTCAGACAAATTAGATTGAATTGATTCTGCAGATTTTTCTAAATTTTCATGATATAAAATAGGTGCAGCCACAGGTGGTGCGGGTTGGGTGACTGTAGCTGAAAGTAGTTGAACAAGATGATATTCAGAAGTATATGTTTGGGATACTGAGTCATCAGATCATGCATTTATGCACTTATCTTTTCTTAGAAGTTATGGTGGAGCTTCTGTATCTGTAATTAATAGTTGAGGACATGCTGCAAGGATAACAGGTGCAAGGGTGATAAGAGATGCTGATGATACTTATTGAGTAAAAAAATTACAAGTATATGTCACAATATCTTCTGCTTACCAAGTAATAGCAAAGGATTTAACTAATATATCATGATATGTAGCAATAGATACCTATACTCCTACTCTAGAAAATCTACCAGCATGATGGGCAGCAGAGGGACCAGAAATTACTGGATTAACTAGTGTTAGTTGAGGTATTGCAACAACCGGTAATATTAAAATATGATGAAGAATTTCAGCCATAGGTGATCCTGACTCATGAGATGATTTATGAGATAGAGATTATAATGATGCTAGATATATAAATGTATGAGAAACATGAGATTCTATTTTAGATTGAACAATAGACGGTACAGAAATACAAGATAATAGTTTAACAGCTTCAGATCTAGCTGCATCAAGTGTATGAACAAGTGAAGTAGCAGATAATACTCTAACAGCTTCAGATTTAGCTGCATGAAGTGTATGAACAAGTGAGGTAGCTGATAATACCCTAGCAGCAATAGATTTAGCAACAAATGCTTGTTGAAATGATGAATTAATTGATACTCCTACATTTTCGACAATAACTCTTACTACATGAATTACTTGATCAGAGTGATTCAGTGTAGTAAATAATGCTACAGATGTATATGATGATGCGACTAGTAATTCACCATATAGTAGATTAAATGTCGATAGTATTCATTCAAATTGAATCTGAGTAGGACAAACACGGATAGAATGAAGTGCTATAGATACAAATACAACTATGAGAATATGATGATGAAACGCATGATGACAAATTTGATATGATATTAGTATGTGAGATAATACTGAATTATATATAGATACTTCTGTAAATAATGTATGAATATGAAAAAGTAATCCATCAGCAAAATTAGATGTAGCTGGTACAATACTTTCAAGTTCATCAGTTACAGCGACATCATTTATTTATTCTTCTGATGAAAGATTAAAAGAAAATATATATACACTAGATAATGTTATGGATAATATAAATAAACTTAGATGAGTAAATTTTGATTGGAAAGAAAATGGTGATAATGAAATTGGTTTAATTGCCCAAGAAGTAGAAGAAGTATATCCAGAATTAGTTGTTACAAATAATGATTGAATGAAAGCTGTTAAATATGGTAATATAGTTGCCATACTTATAGAATGAGTTAAATCATTAAGTAATAGTATAGATGATTTATTTGATAAATATCTTGATCAACAAGAACAAATAGATAATTTAGAAGAAAGATTAAAACAATTAGAATGATATTTAGCTAAAGGTTAAAATCTTAAATTTAAAAAAAGAAACTAATTTATTAGTTTCTTTTTTTATTATAATTATTTTATATTCAAAAATAATATTGAAAAATATAGAAATAAGATTAAACTTTTAAGTGAAAAAATAATAAATTTAACAAAAATTTACATGAAAAAGGTTTATATTATAGTATTAGGATTAGGGCTATCAATTATGTCATTAATAGGAATAGTTTACGCAGCTAATTTTTATGTGTTATGAGCAACTTCAACAGTTATAGATGAACATAGTAACTGTAAATATGTTTCAAATACTAGTGGTGTAGGGTATTTTGTTCCAACCAATACTTCTACTGAATGGTCTGCTTTCTATAATAATCCTCCTTCTTGAGTTACAGCTTGAACATGTTGAGAATGGAGCTCTACTACTACTGTTACAAGCGGTTCTTGTTGAAATACTAGTTATTCAACATCTGGTTCGGCAGAAACTATAGGTTCATACTGTTGATTATGAGTAGCTGATAATGTTTACTCTACTTATTCAGGTTGTTTTTTAGGTTGTTCTCAATATTGATCATCTGCTACATGTTTTGCTGCTACTGGTTGTTTTCGGGAAAATCCATTAGATTGATGTGTTGGTATTTGAGAATCTAGTACACAGTATAGAGAATATTCTCAATCATGCTATACTCCAGCTTATTCATGGGCTGCAACTTATGGTGACTGTTCTGCTAATTGTGGTTCTACTTGAACAAAAAGTAGGTCATCTTATTATTGTAAAAGAAGTGATTGAGTAAGTATGTGAACAACTTGTGATGTATACAGTGGATGTGAGTGTGCTTCTGTACCAGCTTCATCTATTTCTTGTACAGGTGATTATTGTTCTAATGGTTATGTTTGTGATTTTTGAACTTGTGTTTTCCCATATTAAGATAATTTTTTATAAAAAAGACTTGAAATATTTCAAGTCTTTTTTTGTTTTTTTTAAATATTTTAATTATCTATCTTCATATTTTTGCCTCTAATCAATATATATGATAAAATAAATACAAATTTATACTTTAATTATAAAGCATTAATGAAAAAAACAAAAATACAAAAATTTTTGAAATTACATATGAAGTCATTTTTTGTGATATTCTTCACAATATGAACTGTATTTTGAAGTTATACTTCATATTTAATTACAACCCAATCATCTACAAATATATGAGCATATGATTCAGTAGTAAGTTTTACATGAGAAGCTGGGAAAGAATGATATTATGTAAATAATGATGATAATTCAGCAATAATTACAAATTACTTCAGTTGATATTATTATGATAGCGTATATTGATACTTTAAATTAGATTGGTCAAGTGATAATACAGAAAATGTAAGAATAATATGATCTACATCAATGTGTAATTCATGATACTGATATAAGCTATGATGAAAAGCATATAGTGAATTATCTGGATATATAGATTTCAATTATAATTTAAGTACATTTGTTTATTACTGTTTAGATGATGGAAAGTTACATTGACAATCATATTGAAGATATATAGGTTATCAAGATTTCGAATGAATTGAGATATGAGTAGTAACTAACATAGTTGACTTGATAGAAAAAGTAAGTAGCGCATTATTTACAAATGATACAACAGACATAGAAAAGAGTACAACTGTAAATAATGAAGATATTGAGACGCTGTGATGAGACTTAATTCAAATAGATGATAAAAAAGAATCTTTATTTTATATAATCAAATAACAAAAAATGTTTAACAAAACAAAAACAAAAAGAATAATTGCTTTAATTGCATTAACTACATTAACATTTTCACAGGCATACGCTGATGATCAATCAGATGTTAAAACTCATATAAATAATATGCAAAATTCTACAAACAATGTATGAATTTTATGAGAAATATTTACAAAAGTATTTGATTCAGAAGGTAAAATTAAGGAAGTTTTTCTAGCATTTACTAATGTAGCTACAAATTGATACCTACCAATGTGGGATACATTAAAACTAGTAGATTCACCACTTTTTGTATTAGCATGAAAAGTATGAATATGAACAGAATTACCAACAGAAACATTAACACTATCATGAGGTTTAAGTCTTACAAAAGATCCAGATTCATGAGATGACGTATGAGACAGAGACTACAACGATACTAGATATGTATGAGTAGCATGAACAGCAGCTGATTCAAATTTATTAGATTGACTAGATTCACTAGCATTTCAAAGAGATGTAGCTTGAACTACATGTGCGAATGGTATAGAGAGTATAGCAGATAATGGAACGGTAGTATGTTCAACAAGTCCATGAGATACAAATGCTTGAACAGAATGTTTAGTTTGAGAATATTTAGATTGAGATGGAACATGTAAAACAGAGAGATATAACGCACTATTTGATACAGAACTAGAAATAGATGCAGCGGTATCGAATAATGGATATGATATGACAGCAGATACAATAGCAGATGATGGGATAATCCAAGAAACAGAAATAGCACAAAATACACTAGATGATACAGAAATAGAAGATGATAGTTTGACTGCATCTTCATTAGCAATAGATAGTGTATGAAACAGTGAATTAGCATCAAGTGCAGTTGATTCTACAAATATAGTAAATGATACAATAACAGAAACAGATATTATTGATAGTTTTGTAGCGAGGGATTCAGATAAATTAGATACTTTAGATTCTACACAATTTTTAAGAAGTGATGAAAGTGATTTAATGAGTGGTTCTTTAGATGTAAACGGGGTTCTTAGTTTTTGAGAAACTGGATATGAAATTAAGTCATCTAAATCAGTATGAAATGTGACTTCTATTATACATTCTGAAACATGAAAATGATTAGAATTACGTGCAAATAATGATTCTTATAATCAATTTATATTAGATGAAAGTTGAAATGTAGGTATAAATAAAACAAACCCATGATATAAATTAGAGGTAAATGGTACAATGAATTCTACTACATTATATGAAGGTACTGTATCATTAGTTTCAAAGTATTTAGGTATTTTAGCAAAAGCTACTGATTCAGATAAATTAGATGGAATAGATAGTACATGATTTATACAAGTCTGAACAAGTTGAGATCAATTACAAGATGGAACAATTGATTCGTCAGAAATAGAAGATAATACAATTACAGGGACAGATATATTAAATAGTACAATTACAGGGACAGATATATCTAATAATAGTTTAACAGCAGATGATTTAGCAGTTGGTAGTGTATGAACAAGTGAGGTACAAGATAATTCATTAACAAGTGCAGATATAAATGATAACTCACTAACAAGTACTGATATTTTCAATAATACAATAACTGAAGATGATATATCTGATAGTTTTAAAGCAAGAGATTCAGATAAATTAGATTGAATTGATTCAACAAGAATTTTAACACAAAGATCTGATATAGGTAGTACAGTAGATTTAAATTCATATTTAACTACATGATTACATCATCAAAATTCTAATGCTTCAGCTGCAGCATGAACTAATTATCCTGAAGCTCAAGCCTGAATGCTTGAAGTGGTAGAAGATGGTGATATGGTATATCAAAAATATCATGTATATAATGGAACATGAAATGTATACTTTAGAACTAAATATACAACTACATGGAATTCATGGAAAAAAATGTTTAGATCATGAGATTCGTGAGATTTAATAGCTGATGGAACAATAGATGCATCAGAAATACAAGATAATACAATATCAGCAGCAGATTTAGCACCAAGTAGTGTATGAACAAGTGAAATAGCAGATAATACGATTACAGCATTAGATATATTAAATAGCACAATAACAGCGGCAGATTTAGCTGCAAATAGTGTATGAACAAGTGAAGTACAAGATAATACTCTAACAGCAACAGATTTAGCAGTTGATAGTGTATGAGCAAGCGAATTAGCAAATGATTCAGTTGCAAGTGCAAATATAATTGCTAATACAATTACTGCAGCAGATTTAGCAACATCAAGTGTAGCTACAGCAGAGATTTTAGATAATACAATTACAGAAACAGATATATCAGATTCATTTAAAGCAAGAGATTCAGATAAATTAGATGCCATAGATTCTACACAATTTGTTAGAAGTGATGTAAGTGATACAGTTGCATGAAGTCTATCTTTTACAAATACAAATGGTATATTATGGGAATCATGAGTAAATAGAATTACACATAATGATTGAGGTTGAAATGTTCAAATTAGATTTTGACATGATTATTCATCTACTGATGAAAGATTTACTCATGCATGAACAGCTTATTACATTGGTTGAAGTGTGGATGCAGCATGAACTTCACTTGATTTAAAGGTTGCCACAAATGGTTGAGCCTGAAATGATGCTGCAGTTACATGGTGAAATGTATTATCTGTATGACCATCAAACTTAACATGGTGAGGAAATAATATACTTGTTACATGAACATCATGAGATAATATAGCGGATGGAACAATAGATGGTTCAGAAATACAAGATAATACAATTGCAGCAGCTGATATAGCTACTGGATGAGTATGAACAAGTGAAATATTAGATAACTCAATATCAGAAACAGATATATCAGATTCATTTAAAGCAAGAGATTCAGATAAATTAGATGCATTAGACTCTACACAATTCTTGAGAAGTGATGCTTCTGATACTACTAGTTGAGATCTAAAAATAATAAAAAATAGACCTACATTAGTTCTAGACTCTGCAAATGCATGATCTAATACAGATGAACAATCTGCTAGATTAACAATTTGAGAATCAGGAGAAAATGGTTCAGCAGCACTGCATTTAACTTATACATGAGATTGATATGGTCATATTGGTATGGGATCAATGACATCAACAGATGCTACACCAGCTTATGAAGCATTGAAATTTTATTATCAAAATAATGATGTTACAGCTTTATGAAATCTTAGTGTTACAGTAAATCCAGATTCATGAGATGATGTCTGAGATAGAGATTATAACGATGCTAGATATATAAATGTATGAGAGTCATGAGATAGTATACTAGATGGAACAATAGATGCATCAGAAATACAAGATAATACAATATCTGCTGCAGATTTAGCTGCTAGTAGTGTATGAACAAGTGAAATAGCAGATAATACAGTTTCTAGTTCAGATATACTAAATAATACAATTACAGAAACAGATATATCAGATTCATTTAAAGCAAGAGACTCTGATAAATTAGATGCAATTGATTCTACACAATTTGTTAGAAGTGATACCTCAGATGTAATTGCAAGTAATCATGAGTTTTATGGTACAGATATTACATGAGTTTATTGAAGTGCTCCTATTGAAATAAGAGAAGTTAATAATGTAACTACAGCACAATCTTCAGAAGCTTATGCTCCAGCTATTACTTGGCATTGGGGAGGTAGACAACAATGACAGTTATCATTGGAAAGCGATTGAGTATTCCACTTTAGAGACTGAGTTACTCATACAAATTTAAAATCTGTAAATGCGGCATCTTATCAAGAAAATGGTACAGCATTATCATCAAAATATTTAGGTATATCTGCAAAAGCTGCAGATTCAGAAAAAGTAGATGGTATAAATGGAGCAAGTTTATTAAGAAGTGATGTAAATGATAATTTAACAGCAGCAATAATTGTTCCAACTGCAAACAGAGATGAGTGAA
>CAXBVF010000010.1:0-23439 GCA_963979005.1 uncultured Candidatus Altimarinota bacterium
TGAATAATGCTAATACAAAATTCATCCAAGCTCATATAAATGGTCATCTAAGCCAGAATGGCATAGAAAATTTTAATACAGGATGCTTTTTCATGATACCAAATAGTCATATTATTCATCAAATACTAATGTACCAGAATAAAAGAGCAAATTTAAGCATACTATCCGCTTCTGTGAAGACCATAGGCATAACAAAGAAACCAATAAGTCAAAAAATTAAACCAATAGTTTTTCATATAGCAATTCTATTCATTAATTTTGATTTGAATAAATCCATGATAATTTAATTATAAAATAAGTCTTATTATAACAAAATAGCTAATAATTGAAATATTTTATAATTTTTATGATAGACAAATAGTAGATTTAATTCATAAAAAATAAAAACTTTTAGAATTGAAATATTAAAAAACAAGATTTAATCTTGTTTTTTTTCTTTATCCTTATCTATTATTATATCACAAAATGTTAACTCTCATTCATCATCTCTTGGCCCATTTGGACAATGACATTTTCAATTAGAACCTTGAGAGTCACATGTTATATTTATTATTTTTTTCTTATTATGTTCAATTTCAATATAAATATTTATATTTAATCAAGTTTTTGAACAATAAGCAGTTAGTATAGATTCTTCATCGAATGCATACATATCATTATTATCATGAAATCATTCTAGTCATTTAGGTATAGTGATACCAAAATCTTCAGCTGTTGCTATTTTCATTTTTTTTCGATATTATTTTATATTTAAAACTATTATAGATTAAATTAATATTTGTCAATTTTATAATAAATAATTCGTACAAAGGAGCACATAATCCGTAGATTAGTGCTCCCAGTATTTTCTCCTCTTTGTTGTTGCTTTTAATCTATCTCAGCAGCTTTGGCAATTAATGCTTTTTCAACTTCATCATAGCTCTTTTTAGCAGCTTCAACGGTAGCTAAAGGACGTCCCATTACCATTCCACTTGTACCATTTCGAATAGCAATCTCTGGCGTTGCTGTTCTTTCCTGGTCATCATCCTCTTCATGCCAATCAGGGCGAGTTCCAGGTGTAATATAGATGAAATCTCTTGGTAAATGACATCTGCTCTGTAGATATTGAAGTTCATTTATTGAACAAACTATACCATCAAAACGGCAATTTTTAGCCATTATTGCAAAATGTTCAGCTATTTCATTTATAGTTCCAGGAATTAATAATTCTTCATTAATTCTTTTCTGAGACCAGCTAGTAAGTACTGTAACAGCAATTAGTAAAGGTCTAGATAGTTCAGGATGCTCCTTAAGTGCTTCTTCTCTACCAGCTACAGCATATTCCATCATTACTGTTCCACCCATTGCGTGGACATTAATAATTTGAACACCAAGGCAGGTAGCTTCATAAACAGCTGATTTAACCGTTTCAGGTATATCATTGAATTTAAGATCAAGGAAGATATCAAATCCCAATTTCTGTATTCCCTTAACTATTCTTGGTCCAAGTTTTGTAAAAGCCCTTTTCCCAATTTTTATTATACCTACATAATCCATAAATGGTATAACTTCCCTCAGATATTTATCCAAGGCCTCATTTTCATCATCTAGCGGCTTATCATCAAGTGCTTTGATAATGTATTTTCTGGGTTCTACTTCTGTATCATTCATTTCAATGCTCCTATATAGCATAATTATAAAAAAACAACAATTATAATATAGTATAATTGTTGCATATGTCAAAGTATTATTAAATGTATAAATGAGTTTTTATTGGATTTTTTGCATCCTTATATTTTTTATTAAATTCTGTTGTATATTCATAGAAGGTTTTTTCTTCAATTAACTTTAGAAATTGTGTAAATATTGGACTTTCCTTTGATTCAGGTTTTATTTTAAAATGAATTCAATATGTATCTACTATTATATCAAAATTATCTTTTTCTAGTCTTGCTCAACTTAGTAGACCAGTAAATCATGCATTATCAATTGCTTCCGCCAAATAGATATTTAGATATCCAATATATTTATCAGCATGAATATCTATGTCTTCCTGTGACATTATTATTTTATTTAATTCCTCTAATGCAGCTGTAGCTGTTATTCAAGCTTCTACCTCTTTTAAAAAGGGAAGTCATAATGTCATACTTAGATCATTTATGTCTTTTATTATATTTTTTGATGCAGTACGTCATAAAACCATTAATAATACAGATCTTCAAGTTATTGTATTATTACTCTTATTAGTTAATTTTTTATTCCAAAATGTTGTTCTTAAGTCATTTAGATCAGATTTACAATATAGTCAATTATGATTTAATAATTTAATAGTTTCACTATTAATCGTTGGCCATCATAGTTTTTCAGCTACTATTTTTTTATACTCTCTATCATTATTTCTTATACTATGTTTTGCAATATTTTCTCAAGTTAAATGATTATATAATTCAGCAAAATTCTTATACTTTCAAAATTCGCCTAATATTGCTTTTTTTGATATTAAATATAAGTCTAATGTACTATTTACTCAAGCATTAGCTAATTCACTAATTACTCCTTGCTGTACTATGGTATCAAATTCATTAAGTTCTGGTTTCTCTTGTTCTACTTGGTAATTAGTTTTTCTTAAATTATCAGGCACTGGATTAGTTTGTGAACTATTTTTTTGTCAATTAATTGTTCATATTGAAATATTAGCTGTATCAATAGAAATTATTAAATTTGTATTTTGGATTCATATTTCATTTGGAATTATTATTTCTCATCAATTTTTTATTTCAGATTTTTCAGCTAATGCAGCTAATACTTGAGTAATTAATGTTTTACTTTGTTCGTCTAAATCTACTATTCAAATAGCTAGTGTTTCAGTTGTTTTTACTAGTTCAGTAATAGGTTCGTTTAGATTTGGGTTATTAGGATTATCACTTTTTAAATCAAGTTCAGATTTAGGGAAAAATTTTTCTCATTTTATATCATCATTTTTTTGTGTAGAGAGTTCTGTAGGATTAGAATTAACATTATCTTTATATTCCAATCACAGATCTGTTGCAAATTGTATAAATGTTTGCTCAGTTAAGGTGCTTAAATACTTTGCTCAATAAAATAATTTAACTAGGTCTTTTCAAGTTAATCATTTATAAAAATTTTTATTAGAAAACGCCAATGCAGAGTACTTAAAAATATCATCTTTATAGATAATTCATTCTTTTATAAAGAGCTCTTTTATATCATCTAAAAAACTAGGGAATTCTAAATTATCAGCCATATCATTAATTTTAACTTTTGAAACTACTTTTTTATCATTACATACCGCATTCAAAAATATAGGAAAACTTCAAAAAAATCAAAAATTTCATTCTTTATATTCTTCCATTTCAGGTGCAAATAAATCTAATCTTCTTTCTACTCATTTAGATTTTAACAAATCTAATGCCTTTGTATTTAATTTATCCTTATCTAAATTGTTAACACTAAAAGCTTTAACTGGTCTTTTTTTAGTAGTATTTTTCTTTCTCTCTAATCTATCTTCTTCAAGTTTTTCTGCTGCACCTTTATTAGAATCATCTTCCCATTCTAATCATACATTATTTATAAAATCATAAAATCTAGACTCAGTCAATTTAGTTACATTTTTTAAGGCGTAAAAATATTTAACTAAATCTTTTCATCTTAATCATTCATAAATAACCTCCTCTCAAAAACTATCAGCTGAATATTTACGCATTTTTTCTTGACTGTCTATTCAAAAGTCATTTAAGGCCTTTAATATTTCAAACTTCATACTAGGCATTTTTAATATATCAGCTGCTTGATTTATTCTTATATTAGTCAAATTATCCGTTTCCTTATTTATGATATTTACCAAATACCAAAATCCTCAAAATACTCAGTAATTTCATTTTCTATAAGCCTCTTTATCTGGTGCAAATAAATCTAATCTGTTAAAAATTTTGTTCTCCTTTAAGTGAGATAGTGCTTTTCAATGTAATTCTACTAATTCTAGTTTATCTAATGTCTTTCTCTTATTTCTAGTACTATTTGCTACTTGTTTAGCTCTATCATTAATAGGATATCCCTTCTTTCTTGCTACTTTTTTCTTAACAGGTTTTTTTAACGGTCTTGGTTTTTCTAATCAATCTGGAACGACTCCATCATTTTTTGTTACTTCGTCATGGAATGCTATTGTGTCTTCTAAATTTGCTAGTTGAATTTCTTCTATTACAGAAACCATAGTTCTTCATTTTTGTATCGATATATCCTCATCCTCTGCATCTAGCTCTAATGTTACTTGCTCATTTATGATTCATCTTATAACTATTAAATCAGTTTCTCAATCCATTATTTTTATAACTCTATTGAGTATGGCATCACTATGTACCTCAATTAGATCAACATCCTCCTCTGGATTCAAGAAAAGGAGCTTTACAATTTTCATTTTAATACTTTTTTCTACTTTTTTTGCTAACTCTTCTGATATTTGTGAATTTTCAACTACTGCATTCATATAAATATTGTTAATTTTACTTCAAACTATTCTATTAATTTATATTAAAATGTAAAATTGTTTTTTGTCTATTTTAATTGATAATATAGAATTAAATATTTAAGCCTAAGTAAGCTTCATTATTTTATTTTTTCTTGCAGCAATCATTTTTATAAATACAATATCTTCACTTAAATAACATTAATTATAACAATATGGCAAAAACATATATAGATTGAACTAGTTGTAAAGCTATTAATTGACAATTTGGAGAATTTTATAACATGAGTTTTAATATTGAAAAATTAACTCAATATGCAAATGATAAAGGTTACGTAAATATGACTATGAGTAAAAGAAAAGAGCCTGGTCAGTATTGAGATACTCACTATTTTACATTAAATGAGTGGACGCCAGAATGATGAGATTCAAATGGAGGACAAGCTTCAAATGATTCTAAAGCTAATAATGATGCTTGAAATATATCAGTTGAAGATATTCCATTTTAATAAAAAAAGACTAGAAACTTTAGTCTTTTTTTTAATACTATATAATATATATTTATTTATATTTTGCTAAATTAATTATAGATTAAATAATACATTGTCAAATATTTTACTTTTTATTTTAAATATGCTATTATAATAAGGTATTATTAAAAAATTTATTATGAATATTAAGGTTTTGAGAAGAAGAGCAAAAAGTATTTATAAAATAATAAAGAGATTTATCTCTCCACTGAAGGCTTTTACGCTACTTGAATTGCTAGTAACTATTACTATTTTAGCAATTTTATTTACGGTTGCTTTTATGAGTGTTACAGGTTTTTTGAAGAAATCAAGAGATGTTTCAAGATTTGAAAATTTAAATAGAATGAATTTTTGAATAGAATTATTTGTACTTGAGAAAGGTTTTTATCCAGAACCAGATAACGCAGCTGATATTACATATAGCTGATCAATGTTATTATGGTCTCAGTGAACTTTTTGAGATGATGTTACTAGATTGATTTGAAAACTTAGTAATAAGCCAGTAGATTTGGTAAGTAATAACGATTTTGCATATTCGCTTGCTAACGATAAAAAGCAATATGAATTATGATCTGTATTAGAATCAAGTGAAATAATGTTTCAAGATATGACATCTGAGACATATGCTAGATCAAAAATTCATGTTAGAAGTATGGTCGTATGAAATTATAACTGAATAAGTCTTACTACTAGTAGTGGATGAACTATATATATATTATGATTACCAACTATTTTAAGTTATGATACTACGGATACTGACATTGTTAGCTTAATAGATAAAAAAACTTTAGCTTATAGGTGATATGGTAACATTGCTTCATCATATACATGAACAGTATTCAGAATAGACGGTTGATTTGATTTTGATCCAAGTATCTTAGTATTATATTCTGGAACATACGATAATTTAATAAATAATGAAAGTGAGTGGATCGGTCTATTAGAAAATACACAAGAAGCATATTCATGAGTAGTTACTAATAATCCAGTTATAGATGATATTTTAGATCTAGTTGTAGATCCTTCAAATCCATCTATAGATGTAAGAGAAATAGCTTATGATTTAGTTAATAATCAACTTGAAATACCTCTACCAGTAGTATTAACATCATGAGATAATTGGGTTACGTATGAATATCTACTTGATAGCGATACTAGATCAATAACTCAAGATACTAATTTTACATTATGGTTTGCGACAAAAAGTTGAGTATTTACATCTAGTTGAAATACTTGGACAAGTTATACTGAGGCTGATTGATTAATTAATAAAGATGTAAGAACAGTCATAGAAGCTGATGATTGAAGAATGTGGATGGCTACGAATAAATGAGTAAGTGTATTTGATTGAACTAATTGGTTAGAATATACTAAATCAGATTGATTAATAGATGATGATGTAGTAGGTATGATTCAATCAAGTGATTGACACTTTTGGTTTA
The DNA here is from genome assembly GCA_963979005.1 of uncultured Candidatus Altimarinota bacterium. GTDB lineage: Bacteria > Patescibacteriota > Gracilibacteria > BD1-5 > UBA6164 > UBA6164. The sequence goes on from CAXBVF010000010.1 coordinate 6,435, forward strand.
CTACCAAAAAATGAGTAAGTGAATTTGATTGAACAACATGGACTGATCATACAACTTCTGATTGAATAGCGAATAAAATAGTTACATGAATTGTAGAAGCCTCAAACTGACACATTTGGATTTCAACTATAGATGGAGTAAGTAGGTATAACTGAGCTGTATGGCAAACTTATACTGAAGCTGACTGACTAGTAGACAAAAATGTATTAACTGTCGAAGCAGACTCTTCATGAAATGTATGGTTTGGTTCAATAAATTGAGTTAGTAAATATAGTGGATCGTGGTTATCTTATAATGAAATTGATTGACTAGTAGATAAATATGTAAATGATATATTCGTTGATAATATTTGAAATACATGGTTTGCAACGGTAGCATGAGCTAGTAAATTGGATACATCTGGTAACTGGACTAGTTTCACTAAGGATGACTGACTTGCAGATAATGATGTTCAAGTTATATTTCAAGATACAGATTCAAATATATGGTTTGGTACAAAAAAATGAGTAACTATATATTTTAATTAAAATTTAAACAATATTAAAAGCCTGATTTAAATCAGGCTTTTTTAGTGTAACTAAATTTAAATCAGAGAGTTATTTTTTCCTCTTCATTAAGTTTAATTACGAATTTACGCAGGGTTAATCCTTTATATTCTTCAATCATTGTATTATTAATTGTAGAATAATAATGAAATTTTTTCCCAACCTTTTCAATTGCTATTCTAGGAAGTAATTTTCCTTTTATATAGACAACCCCATAAGTTACTTTAAATCTAACTTTTTTACCTTCAATTGTGAAAGTGAGTGTTAGATTTAGTTTTGTTTTATTATGCTGATCAAGCATTTCTGTAATCCTGTATTTTTTGTTTTAAGTAACAGAATTATAGTGATTTTATTTAATAAGTCAACAATTATTTCTTGTATTAAAATATTTATTTAATAATATATATTTTATATTATTTTTTTATAGATAAAGATGAATAGAATTGAAGAAAAATTTTTAAATGCTACAAGAGATATTTTAGAAAAAAACTTACAAATTAATGAATTAGAGTACAAAGACAAACAGATAATTTTGGTGTATGATTTTGATTCTATTTTATCTACTGAAATTTCAAATTGATATATTTCAAATTTAAAAAATAGAGAAAATACTGAATTAATAGATTTCAATAAAATAGATACAGAAAGTTTAAAAGAAAAACTCCTAAGTTTAGAGAAAAATTCAACTGTTATATTAGTTCAATCTACAAACTTTAGATTAGATAATTTTAGAATTAGATTAAATCTAAATAATGCATGAGTGTGATGTTTAGAGCATAGACATTTAGCATATAATTATGATGAACAATTAGAAAATTATGCTGATGCACTTACATATAATTGAGATTTTTATAATAAGGTATGATGAAAATTAAAGAAATTATCTGACGAGGCAGAAACTATGACTTTCATTTGTAATGACTGATCAACTTTAAAAGTGGAGTGATGATTCGAAGACATGAAACTAAATCATTGAGTATATATTTGAAAAAATAGATGAGGGAATTTCCCAATTTGAGAAAATTTTACTGAAGCAAAGCATTTTGATAAGGTAAATTGAGAACTAACAGTCTATGCATATCCAGATGAAAAATTGCAAGTAGAGTTTTCAAAGCCTTTCAAAATAAAAATAGTTAATAGTATAGTTACTTGTGATGATGCAAATTGTCCGGAAACTTTTAGAAAAATATTAGATTTTATAAGTGAATTTGAAAATAATGAAGTAATGTTTAGAGAGCTATGATTTGGTTTAAATACTTGAATTTCAAGAGAAAAAAGGGTAGCTGATGTCAATGCTTATGAAAGAGTGGCTTGATTCCATATATCACTATGAAAAAAACATCAAATATATAGAAAAAAACTAGATAAAAGTGTTGTTCAAAGATATCATATAGATATATTTCCAGATATAAAAGAAATTTATATTGATGATATAAAAATATTTGAAGATAATTTATATCTTATATAAAAAATAATTGATATATGGATTAGTTCTGTTATAATAGCTAGAATATAATCATTTATGTAATTAACAAATATGAAATCTCAAATAAATAAAATATTAACAGATATAGAAAATAAAAAATCAGAGTTGAAGATTGAGTATCTAAAGCTTATGGAAAAGTATGGATTTAAGATAAAATGAAGAAAGATTGTATTTAATTCTGATATAAGAAAGAAAAATAAGAAGCAAAAAAAGTCTATTTTTGAAACAATATTTTTTGCTAAGATGAGAGAACTAATCTCTATACCATTCATATATTGATTCTATTTTCCAGTTCTAATTTTAGACTTTGGATTATTTATTTATCAACAAACAGTTTTTAGATTATACAGAATCCCTTTAGTCAGGAGATCAGATTACATAATATATGATAGGTGAATATTAGATTATTTAAATGTAATTCAAAAACTTAATTGTATTTATTGTTCATATGTCAATTGAGTATTTTCTTATGCAGTTGAGATATGATGAAGAACCGAAAAATATTGGTGTCCAATAAAACATGCAAAAAAATCTAAGTGATGACATGAATGGCAAAAATTATTTGCTGATTATTGAGATGTAGAATGATTTAAGGAATCATTTTTCAAAATTGATGAAAAGGTAGAATCTTTCAAAAAAAACATTAAAGAATAGTCTTTAATGTTTTTTATTTTTTAGAAATATATTTTCTGAATTTTTTAATATCTCTTTACTACAATCAACTCACCTCAGTTCTGATATCTTTTCAATTATATATTTAGTGTAAAGAGGTTCATTTTCTTCTTTTCATCTAAAAGGAGTTGGCGTTAAGTATGGACTATCAGTTTCAGCTAATATATGTTTTATATCAATATTTTTTGCTGTTTCTTGTATTTCTTTAGCATTTTTGAATGTCACAATTCATGAAAAACTTATTTTACAAATATCTGAAAAAGCAATTAATTTTTCAGCATATTCTAGATTCTCAGAATAACAATGAAATATGAAATTTTTATAATCTATTTCTTTTAATATTCTTAATACATCCTCTTTTGAATCTCTATTGTGTATTATAACTGGTAGCTTATGTTCTTTTGCTAAGAGTAATTGAGACTTGAAGAAAAATTCCTGAAGTTTCTTCCTAGAACCAATGATTTTATCTTTATGCTCTTGACTATAATTTGCTATCTTTTCATCTTTATAGATCCAATAGTAATCTAATCAACATTCTCATATTCAAACAACCTTCTCTTTGTTTGCAAGATATAGTTTTTCTAATTCTTTTATTGTATCCTCTAATTCTAAATCATATACATCACATGGATGTATTCATATGCTAGCAAAAACTCATTCATATTTGTTAGCTATTTCAATCGCTCTTTTACTTGTTTCAATATTTGTTCATATTATTGTCATATATTTTCATCAATTTTCAAAGAAAGTTTTTATTATTTTATCTTGCTCTTTTTCTTTGTTCAGATATGGATGGCAATGAGTGTCAAAAATCATATTTAATATTTTATTTATAAAAAATCTCCCCAGTTAGGGGAGTTAAGTACTGTTTTAAAATGTAATTCAAGATGTAGATAATGTTTTATGTTTACCGTCTCAATCAGTAAAATTTGCATTTGATAAATTAATATTTTCGCTAACTTGTTCCGTCTTTTCATGACTAATTTTAACAATTTTATCTCATACCTTTATATTAGTTAAAATATCTGTTGATAATATTATTGAATTAATTCAAGGAGTATTTGATAAATTAACTATATCTCAAATTTCTGAGTTAATATCTGAAATAGTTACATTTTTTTGGTTATAACTTATACTAAATGATAAGTTATTAATCTTGCTCATATTTCTATTAGCAACTATATATAGACTATTATCAATATTTTCAATAGATATATCTGACAAGTTTTCATTTACTTGAGTATTTAATACGCTAGCTTTTAAATTTTGTCATATTTGCGTTCAGTCAACAAGAAAAAAATTAATTCAGATAGCCATTACTAGGCTGACTAAAACAATATTCAAGTTTGTAAATAGTTTATGCTTATGGTATTTTTTAATAATATCTTTCATAAAAAAGAGTTAACAAAATATTTATACTATATTATCTAAAATGATAGTTTTGTAAAGGAATTTTACTAATTTATTAGTCCATGATTTTCTAATGTTTCTATTTGAGTTTTATTTAATATCTTTAGTAGTTCTTGTTTATCATTTTTTAATAATTTATCTATATTTCAATATTTGTTTAGTATTTTTTTTCTTGTTTTTGGTCAAAATCAAGGCAATTCTTCCAAAATGTTTTTCTTCATAGCTTTTATTCTTGAATCTCTATTAAAAGTGATAGCAAATCTATGAGCCTCATCTCTTATTTTTTGTACTAACCTAAGCTCATTAGAGTCCTTATCCAGAATTATTGATTTTGATTCTCATGGTAAAAATAATTCTTCCTCACGTTTAGCTATTCATACTACTTGTATTTCTAATCAAGACTTTTTAATAATTTCAACAACACTACTTAATTGTCATTTTCATCCATCAATTATGATTAGATCTGGAAGATTATTTATTTTTTCTAATTCTTTTATTCTTCTGGACATTATTTCACGCATTGAGCCAAAATCATCAATCTTTCACTCACTCAAAGTCTTAATTTTAAATTTTTTGTATTTAGAACTATTACTTTTTCAATTTTCTATAATACTACGACTTGCTACTGTATAGTTTCAAGAAATATGAGAGATATCATTACATTCAAAAATTATCTTCTTATTTATTTCCTTGTAGTTAAGTATTTGGAGTAAATTCTTCATTGTTTGTTTCGTAAATCATTTCGTACTCAATGAATTTATATGAGATTTATAAGCATATTCATATATATTTTTGTAACATAAATCAAGTAAATCTTTTTTTGTTCATATTTTTGGTACTTCTACTTTAATTTCTGAGCTTAGTTCAATTTGTTTTGGAAATAGGTAGATTGTTCTTTCAGTATTTTCACTGAAATTTCTTTCAATAAAATTCCTGAATACTTCATCATTTGTTTCTTTTAGTTTATTTTCAATATCATAGTTATAAAATCAGCTAATCTTTGAATCTCTGATTTCTATCATTCAAATATACAGCTTGTTAAATTTTTCTATAAAATTTACTATATTAAAGTTTCAACTAACTCAATCTCTAACAATTTGATATACATTTAATGACTTTATACTTTCTATATCTTTTTTTAATTTTTCAGCCTCTTCGAATTTCAACTCCTGCGCTCTTATTAGCATTTTAGAATCCAAATCTTTAATTAATTTTGTGGTATTTCATTTTAAAAATAGCTTTATCTCTTCTATTTTTTCTCTATATTCTTTAATTTTTTTAATTTCTAAAAGACAAGGTCATGCACACCTTCATATGTGATAATCCATACAGGGTATTTTTACTCAAGTATGTGATTTTATAGTTAAATTCTTTTCTGTTCAGGCAAAAATTATATTACAACTTCTGTATCAAAACATTTTCTTGATCACTTTAAATACATTGTTTACATAATTTGTACTTGTATATGGTCAAAAATAATAGCCATTATTAGTTTTTTGTCTTGTTTTTAATATTCTAGGTATTATTTCATTAGTTATTTTTATATATACATGATTTTTACCATCCTTCATTAATATATTATATTTTGGAAGATATTTTTTTATTAAAGTCGTCTCAAGTATTAGACTTTCAGTTTCATTATTAGTTATTATTGTTTCAATTTTTTCAATAATATCTACCATTTTTTGTTTAGCAAAATTTAGCTTTGATTTTCAGTTAAAATATGAATTTACACGCGAAAAAAGATTCACAGATTTTCAGATATAAATAATATTTCATTTTTTATCAAAAAATTTATAAATTCAAGGTGATTTAGGTATTTTTTTAAGTATCTCTTTCATAAGTATATAATAATAAAAAAATATAAAAAAGCTAGACACTTTAATCATTGACATATAATAATGATTAAATATAATATAAATACAATTATTTTAGGGAGCATTCTGATGAATGAATCGCATACTTTTGGACTACTATTTTTATGGCTATTTGCATTTTTACTACTACTTATGAGTGTAGCTTTTTCTTTTTTAGCTTTAAGAATTATACTTAAGGGGTGCTCTAGATTAATGTTCATACATTATATCTATGAAAATTCTGAATTTGATGAAATAAAAATTGTAATTATATATTTTATGATATCTCTGTTATACTTTTGTTTTGCATTTATATATATTCTTACATTATTAATTTACAGTTTTATCTAAGAGAATTTAGTTATAAAGAAAATTTAAGAGCTGAATTTCCATTTTGTTTTTTGTTAATTAAAAGTCTATTGACAAATCTATATGTTTATATATACTTAGATTCTCTAAAATAAAAATGCAGGTTAGAATTATGAGTTTTGAGTCGAAAATTGCAATAGGAATATTTGTTACTATATTTTTTGCACTGATAGGTTTTTCGTTATTATCAGGGATTGCAATAAATTACTATTGTAACTTATCTACAATCGCTACAGTTGTAAAAATATCTATTGGTATTGCAGCATGTGGTACCATGTTCATGTTTATGGTATTTGGACATAGAGAAAATTTTTCTAATTTAGTTACTTTCACGAGATTTCTTCGTTGCTAGTATCAATTAGTCAAAATAATAAAGCACCGCCTAGCGGTGCTTTAAATTTATCTCAAATCTATAGTTCATTTATTTTTTTCTACTTGCTCTATCACTTCTTCTAATTCTTTTTGTTTATCAGATTTTCTAGTTTTTTTGTCTAAATATGTCTCTACAACTCAACCAAGAGCATCCATTATAACATCAAATTTATCATCACCAAGCTTAGATTGTTCATCTGCTTCATTACTTATGTCTTCTATCAAATTTATTGATTTATAAGGATTTATTGTATTTTTAAGTTCAAAGGTATCATCTCATATTTTATGAATAATTAGATTTCATTTTTTGAATAATTTATCTAATATTCATGATTGTTCTACCTCAATTCATTCCATTTTATCGTATTCCACTGACATAGAATCAGTTTTGAATAAAGACCGTTGAAGTTGAGTGACTCAATTATTTGTCACTATCCATACATCATTATACCAGTCAAATATATCATATATTACTTTTATAAATATTATAAATAAAAATCATTCTAAAAAGAAAAATGGTACTAATTCTTTTATGCTACCAGAATAATAGTATAAGACAGATGGTAATATAGCTCACATACTTAGCCATAGAAATAATCTACTAAAAATCTCAAGAAAATGAATATGAATTATTCATTTTATTATTTGATCATCAGGGATATATTTATCAAAAAATGTAGATTCAAATTTATTCATAAGATTATTTTAATTCTAGTAGTAGTGGACAATGATCAGATCCCATAACATCAGTTAAATATTTAATATCACTTACTTTTTCTATAAAATTATTATTTACTACAAAATAATCAATTCTCCATCATACATTTCTAGGTCTTGCTCATGCCCTATATGACCACCAAGAATATGTATCTAATTGTTCAGGATAAAAATGTCTAAATGTATCAATAAAACCATTAGATAATAACTCTCATACTTTTTCTCTTTCAACAGGAAGAAATCAAATTGAATTTTTATTTTCTTTTGGCCTAGCTATATCTATTTCTGTATGACAAATATTAAAGTCTCATGTTAAAATGATATCTTTTCATTCTGCTAGTAGGTTTTTGCTATAATTAATTATATGATCATAAAATTCTAATTTATAATCTAGCATATTTCCTTGAGTAACTTTTTGTCACCCATTAGGATAATATCCATTAATTAATACAAAATCTTTAAATTCTACTTCAGTTATTCTTCAATCTGAGTGAAAATGCTCTATATCTCAAAAATGATTTTTAGTATCAATAACTTCCAAGTTATCTTTATAAAAAATTGCTGTACCAGCATATCAAGCCCTTGTCCCACTATGCCATATATATTTATATCATTCTAGTTCTCAAACTTCTTTTAAAAATTGTTCTTCAAAAGCTTTTGTTTCTTGTATACATACTATATCAGGATTTTCCTCTGTAACAAAGTCTTTAAATCATTTTTTTGCAACTGCTCTTATTCAGTTTACATTCCAAGAAATTATTTTCATTTTTATAAGTTAAATAGTATTTAGCTATATTTTATCGTTGCTTCACAAAAAGTAAAGTTTTTGATATATTTTTTGCTTGATATATAAAAAATATTTATATAATATAAGAATAATTTAATAATAAGCATATTAAAAATGTCAAACGAAGAGAAAAATAAAATAGAGGAACAAGATATTATAGAAGAAATGGAAGATGAAATAGAAGAAGTAGAAGATAGAGATGGCGAGTTAAGTGAAGAAAAGTTAGAAGATGCAATTCATCCCGAGCAAGAATTTGAACCAGAAGATGAAAAATGTAGAGATGTATTATCTAGAACTCTAGCTGATTTTGATAATTTCAAGAAAAGAACTGAAAGAGATAGGCAAGATATGATTTTCTTCCTAAAATGAGATATATTTAAGAAAATTCTTCCTAGATTAGATGATATAGAAAGAATTATTAAAAATACACCAGAAGAATTAAAAGTTTGAGCATTATTTGAATGAGTTTTATCTTTGGAAACAAAATTAAAAAAAGATCTAGATACAATGTGAGTAAAATCTTTTGATTCAAAATGAGAAACTGTGAATCCTGATTTACATGATGTGATGACTACTGTCCCAAATAAAGAATTATGAATTATTTTTGATGAATTTGAGAAATGATATATGCTTTGAGATAGAGTATTAAGGCATGCAAAAGTAGTTGTCTGAGCATGAGATTAATAAAAACTTGCATTAAATTATTTTTCTATATAATGACTGCACTTAATTTCATATAACTTTGTTTATGAACTCCTTAAAGAGCCTTATTTTAACGCTCATATCAATATTCTTGTTCTCTATATTAGGACATGAAGTACAAGCTTCTAGTTCTTTTGTTGGTCTTGAATCTCAAATATCATCAGCATCCAATGTTACAAAAATCAAAAAAATGCAATTAGTTTTAAGAGAATTCAGCTTATACTCTTGAGAAATTGATGGTATTTTTACTAGCGTAGAACAGTCTCTATTAGCTTATCAAAAAGAAACATGAATAATTATTAAAGATGATGATTATTGAGCTTGATATTTTGGTATTCAGACACTTAAGGCTTTACAAGAAGATTATCCAGATAATTTTGAAGAAGTAACTAAAGAGTATTTACAGATGGATAAACCTTCTACGAATGTTAGATATTTTTATATTACTGCCTATTATTCTCCACTACCAGGGCAAAATAGATATACGACTTGAACTTATGCAGGAGATATTAGATTAAATTGATGATGAAAAGTAACTGCATCTTGAAAATGAGTATCAGTTTGATTACTTGCTTGACCTAGAAACTATAATTTTTGAACAAAAATAGAATTTGAATGATTATGAGTTTGAGTAGTTGAAGATAGATGATGAGCTATTGTAAATGCTTGAGAAAGATGACATGAATTTGATAGAATTGATGTATGGATGTGATATGGTGATGAATGACTAAGAAGAGCATTAAAATGGTGAAAAAGAAAAGTAAAATGAAAAGTAGTGCCTAATACTAGAGAAATATCAATACAATTTGATGTTTCACCAGTTATAAATTATGAGAATTTAAGAGTTGATGCAGAGGACCCTAAAGAAGATAATGTAAAAGAATTACAAGAATTATTAACAGAAGTAAAAATATATACATGAGCTATAGATTGAGATTTTTCTAGTGTAAAAGATCAGTTAATAAAATACCAAGTAGATAATAATATAATAAGTTCAAAAAACGAAGAGCAGGCATGATATTTTTGAGAAAAAACATACGCAGCACTTAGAAAATCATTTGCTGGAGATGTGTTTAGAAATAGAAATAATGAACTTGACGAAGATGTGATATTAACAGCAGAATTAAGGGATAAATTAGATTTATTAAATGATAAAATAACTCTTTTAATAGATAATAAATATGGAAAAGATACCTCTAGAGCTATAAAATTCAGGAGAGATATTAGAACAGCAATAGATAAGCAAACAAAAAAAGTAAGAACAGATTTAAGAAAAAGACAATTAAAGTATCTTAAATCACTTATATAAAAAATTAAAAAAAAGAAAAGTCAATATATAAATTTAGGACTTTTCTTTTTTTTGTGCTAAAATATATGTATATATAAAAATAAAAACAAAAAAATGAAAAGACTTTTTTCAATATTATTGATAATTACAATACTAATACCTTTGATAACTACGAATGTATTTGCTAAAAATTATAAGTGAACTTTTGTAGTTACTGCTTATTATTCACCATTAGCTGATCAAGAGTATTATTTAACTGGTGATTATGAATCAGAAAAGAGACTTAATTGACAAGGTATTATGTGAGCATCTGGTAAAGGTGTATTTTCATGAATGTTAGCTGCACCAAAAAATTACTACTTTTGAACTAAAATTGATTTAGAATGATTATGAGTTTGAGTAGTGGAGGATAGATGATGAGCTATTGTAAATGCTGGTAATAGATGATACTCAAATGATAGAATAGATGTTTGGGTTTGATATGGTGATGAATGATTAAGAAGAGCATTATACTGGGGAAAGAGAACTATTTCAGGTGATATTATTAGTGATAATACAAAAGTTACACTAGATTATACTAAAATACCATCTCCATATTGGGCAACTAATTGATTAAAAAAAATACCTAACATTTTTAATACTGGTATATGAATTAAATCTGAAAAATCATTAATTATCTCTCTGCAAAAGTTTTTAACTGAAATAAATGTTTATAGTTGAGAAATAAACGGAAAATATAATAATAGCTTGATTAATCTAATATATGAGTTTCAGATAGAAAATGCTCTAATTAGAGACTGAGAACTATATTGAGCCGGATATTGGGGTAAAGCAACTAGAGCTTTATATTTAAAGAAATATTTAAATTGAGACTTTGATAAAAAAGAAACATTGGTCGTAGACTCTATAGAAAAAGATAAAACTGAAAGTATAGATGAGTATCTACAAGTTTTTGAATCCTCTGCTAATAGTGCAGAAAAAATAAAATTATTACAAAATTTATTTATAGATTTATGATTTTATAGTTGAGAATTAACATGATTATATGATGATTTAATTGATCCTGTTTATGATTATCAATTATCAGAATGAATTGTAAGTTCTATATATTCTCCTTGAGCAGGTAGCTATTGACCAAAGACAAGAGCAGCATTAAAAACGACTTATGATAAATATACAGAAAATAAAGATAATTTAGAGGAAGAAAGACTAAGAGTCGAAAAAGAAAAACAACAAGAGGAATTAAGAAAAAAAGAATTAGAAGAAAAATATAAACAACTAGAAGAGTTATCATTAAAAAAAGCAGAAGAAAAAATTAGCTTTATATGAACTCCAAAGTTTTGAGAAATATCACATTCAGTTAGGGAACTACAAGTTACTTTAAATAAATTATGATATTTTAACAACAAAGATACTGCAATTTATTGAAATATAACAAAGCAAAGCATTATAGCATATCAAATAGATAAAAATATAATTTGATCAAATCAGGAATTTTGAGCATGAATTATATGACCTATGACAAAATCAGCATTAAAAAATGATTTAAAAGATTATTTTATGAATGAAATAGTTAATAAAGAACTAGCTGGTTTAGATTTAAATATAATATAAAAACTCTCATATTGAGAGTTTTTTTTAAAATTTAATTATTTTATTATCCTTACTAAGTTTCATATTTTTAATTTCCTTTATAGTTTTATTATTTTTTCAATTAATAAATTTAATAACTTCAGCTATATTTGCCTCAGATAATCAGATTGTAGATCTACCATTTGAAATATAGTATATATATCTAATTATTTCATTTTGTATAAAACTAGATAAATTATTAAATCCTATGATATCAAAATAACTTTCATTTCACAAGAAATCAGTAACTTGTTCATCAATATTTTGTTTTAAATATTCAAAATAATTAATAGTTTTACAGATATTTTTTTTATAGTTTTTATTTAATCTATCAAATTTTGGAAGGATTTCATGACGTATGTAATTTCTAGAGTATTCAGTTTCTTTATTTGAGGAATCAATCTTATATTCTAATGTATTGTTATCTAAATAACTTAAAATATCATTCTTTTCTAGATCTAAAAGAGGTCTTAGAATATTTCATGAGACCTCAGTCATATTTATAAGTCATGTCAGTTTTGATCAACGACTTAGATTAAATATAAATGTTTCAAGTTTATCATCTAGATGGTGAGCAGTAATTATATATTTAGCATTGTGTATATTCATGACTGCATTTAAAAAAGCATATCTTTTTTCACGAGCAAGTTCTTCAAAACTTTTACTAGGATATAATTTTTGAATCTTTTCAAAATCACAACTTGCAACTTCTACTTCAAATCACTTTTCCCTTCACAAAGCTTCTATAAATTTTTCTTCTTGTTCAGTTTCCGGCCTAGTTTTATGATTAAAATAACAAACGACGAGATTTTTTAAAAATTTGGTTTCTAATATTTTATATAATAAAAACATACTATCTGGACCAGTGGAACAGGCTAGTATTATTTTATCATCTCTTTTAAAGTATTTCTCTAGAAACGTTTCTATATTTATCATTTTATTTATTAATATGCTTTAAGCTAGCTATAGTTTAGTTTATTTTAATATAATTACAAATAATTGTTAGTTAAAATTAAAACTTCTTTGATTTATTATATATATATGGTATAATTATACTAATAAATTAATAATTACAATAATTATGGGTATTGATATTGATAAAACTAGAGATTTGAACTCAAAATTTCATGCATTAGTTACTGATAACAAATGAACACCTGAAGAGAATGTTGCAGATGTAAAAAAATTTGTTTCATCTATATTAATAGATTATAATAATGAAATGGATAAGGCTACATTAGAAGACATGGAATTAGTTTTAGAATCTATTGAAGTATGGATTAATGAGCTTGCTTCCCATGATGTAGATGATATTGTAAATAAAATAAAAAATTATGATTTAACAACTCCTGATAAAATGATAGAAAATTCAATACCTTTGACTATGATTTTTAACAAAATTATGGAAGATAATAAATTTTCAGTATTACATGTTTACCGTGGTCTTAGTTTTGCTTTAATGAAACTTTGATACTAGTACATTTTATAAATAGCCCTATATTTTTATATAGAGGCTTTTTTTAATTATGTTTTGATATTATATTAAAAAATATTAATATGAATTAATATTAATTTTTTAAAGTCAAAATATGTTAAATACAAGATTGCAAATTTTATTTTCATTATTTATAGCTTTACTTATATGAGTAAATTTACTTTGAGTTAAACTTGTATCATTTTTTTGAATCCCAGTTTCTGTTGGTATATTTATGGTTCCGTTTATCTTTTTAATTACTGATATAGTTCAAGAAGTGTATGGTAAATGTGTTGTAAAACGTTTTTTAATGTGAGGAGTAATTGCTTTAATTTTTGTTTTATTATTTACCGCTTTATTTGTTTATTTGGAACCGCATGAAAAATTTAGTTTTAATGAAGAATATGAAACAATTTTTTGAAATTCACTTAGAATGCTTATTGCTAGTTTGGTTGCGTTTATATTGTCTCAGACACATGATATAATAGCTTATGACTGGTGGAAAAAACAAACAAAAGGTAAATCATTATGGGTTAGAAATAATTTTTCAACAATACCATCACAATTTATAGACACTTTTGTTTTTATGATGATTGCATTTTATCATACTACTCCAGACTATACATTTGTCTTTATTATTACATTAGCCATACCATATTATTTATTTAAAATATCATTCGCGATTTTGGATACTCCATTAGTATATCTTTGAGTTAATTGGCTTTCTAAAGACAAAAATAATAATTAAAATATATTAATGAATAAAGAGTACGAAAAATTATTAGATAAATTATTTACACTAGAACAAACAAAAGATTATACACTAGATAAAATAAAAAAAGCTACTTTTTTATTATGAAACCCTCAAAATAAATTTAAAATAATCCATGTAGCATGAACTAATGGAAAGTGATCTGTTTCAAAAATGTGTTTTTCAATTTTAAGGCATGCTTGAAAAAAAGTATGAGTTTTTACATCACCTCATTTAATAACTATCAGAGAAAGATTTGAATCTAGTAATTGAAAAATTAGTGAAGAAGATTTTGTTGATATAGTGAAGAAAATTCTGAAACTTGATATTGATTTATCCTATTTTGAATATTGCGTATTAATAGCATTACTGTATTTTGAAAAAGAAAATTGTGAATATGTTATTCTCGAAGTCTGAGTATGATGAACTTTGGATACAACTAATATAGTTAACCCAGTTATAACAACTATATGTTCTATATGAATGGATCATCAACATATTCTATGAAATACAATTGATGAAATAAGTTCACAAAAAGCATGAATTATAAAAGAAAATATTCCAGTAGTATTAAATTTTAGAAACAAAATCATTGAAAAAAAAGCAAAAAAGGAAAATTCAAGAATTATTTTTACTAACAATAAAACTAAGACAAACTTGTTATGAGATTTTCAAAAATCTAATGCATCACTTGCGTATGAAATATGTAATTACCTATGAATACCAGAAACTATAATTACAGAAGGTTTACAAATAGTTAATCACTTATGAAGAATGCAATTTGTGTCGTCTAATTTACTAATAGATTGAGCACATAATGAAGACTCATTAAATAAATTAAAGGAATATGTGGATAATGAATTAGAATGAAAATTTGATAAAATAAATTACTGTTTTTGACTGAAAAAGAATAAAGAAATTAATATAGTAACGGATATATTTTGAGAAAACAAAAACTATATCTTGGTAGATATAAAAAACAGTATGCTAGAAGATTTAACTAAGTATAAAGATAAATTTCCATTAAAAACAAAAGAGAATATCATTAAACTATCTGACAAGAATAAACATAGCTTATATGTTGTTTTTGGTAGTTTATATATGATTTGAGAATTCCTAAAATAATTTAAATAAATGTATTTTTTAATAGCTTGAGTACTTCTTTCATTCGTAAATTCAATAAAAGAAATATTTATAAAACATTCATTAAACAAAGTAGATTCAAAACTCCTAGTATGAGTTATGTCTTTATTCTCATCATTACTAATGTTACCTTTCGTAATAAGAGAGTGAATACCGGAACTAACCAATAAATTTTACATAGCTTTCTTTTTTTGATGAGTTATATATTTCATATGAAAATTTTTTTATTTTGAAGCTCTTAAAAATTGAGAAATATCATTTATATCTCCACTCAAATGATTAGTTACAGTTAATGTAATATTTACATCTTGGCTATTATTAGGAGAAGTTCCTAGTTTTGTATGACTAATGTGAATGATTTTAGCTATTGTTTGAGTTTATATTTTAAGTATACAAAAGTGACATGTTAAAATTATTGACCCAATAAAACATTTATTTACGGATAAATGATCTAAATTGTATTTAATAACTGCATTAGCTTATTGATTTACCGTGACAATAGATAAAATAGGAGTATTAGAAACTTCACCTTTTTTTTGGTGATTTTGTATGAATATGTTTCTATTTTTTGTTACAATACCATATTTACTTAAGAACTTAGCTAAGTCTAAAAATTTTCTTATTAATAACTATAAAATATTATCTTGATTAGTTATATTACATGCCAGTATCTATATATGACAAATGTATGTTATACAGAATATCTTAGCTTCATATACTTCAGCATTTAAATCATCTTCAGCACTATTTACTGTTATAATTTGATGAATATTCTTTAAAGAAAAAGATTTAAAAAAGAAATTTTTCTCAGCATTATTAATAGTCCTTTGAATTGTTCTTATTATTTTCTCATAAGCTTTCTATGGATTTAAACTATTTATATATACTTTTACCAATAATTTGTTGGCCCTTGGCTACAGTTTTGTTGACAAAATTTTCTAGAAATAAATGAAGTTTACAAACTGTATTATATAGACAAATTACTATATTTCTAGTATGAATACCTTTATTATTTCTGATTTCTAAAACAGATATATTATTGATACAAGAAAATTTGTTATCTGTATTTTTAGCCTCATTTTTTTGATCAATATATATATTTTCTGTATTTATGGCATTTGATTATCTGCCAATTTGAATTTCAAGAGTTTTTACAATTACTAGTAGATTACTATTATCACTTTTTATATGATATTTTGTTCTTTTTGAAAATATTTGATTAATTGATTTATTGTGATTAATTGTATTATTACTTTGATTTTATCTTTTATCAAAAGATAAAATTAATAATTTACATTTAAAAAAGAAAAATATCTTTTTTTGAATTATTATTTCTTTAGCTAATTGAATTCTTTTTGGTCTTAGTATATATTTTTTTAAGATTTATTCGTCTGGTGTAAATCCTTTAGTTTCTGCATATATATTAGAATCTATTGATATTATATTATTATCAATTTTTGCTCTAATATTTTCTATTAAAAATAATAAAAATTATTTTAAAATAGGGATGAATGATTTTATTAAAATACTATTAATATCTCCAATTGCCTTATTATGAACATATTGATTAGCTAAATCTTATGATTATATTTCTTTTTATATTATAAATATATTATTTGTCTTTATATTTTTTAGCTCTTTAATATTAGCTTACTTTATATTATGAGAAAAAATTACTAGAAAACAGTTATTGTCTATGTTTATAATAATGTTAACTACTAGTATAATTATATTATTTTAACTAATATTCTATGAAAACAGTTATTTGAATAATCTGACCAATTGCATCATGAAAGGATAT
>CAXBVF010000011.1:0-20875 GCA_963979005.1 uncultured Candidatus Altimarinota bacterium
TTGTAACAGATCCAGTTGTAACAGATCCAGTTGTAACAGATCCAGTTGTAACAGACCCAGTTTTATATACTCCGGGTATTAACAATGCTGTGAAAATAGAGTCAGCTTGAGTAATAAAAAGGATTGTTGATAACAAATTAGTACTAACAGATGGTACAAAATTATGGTATTGAGATGATACTATTAATAAGTATGGAGATGCTAGTTGATTTGCTAAATGACAATCTTTGGAATTCAAAGCATGGAAAAAGCCAAATGGGGTATTAGTTTGAATAAAAATTGAAGTTATTAATTAATAACATTTAATAAATAGATATCTTTTAAAAAAACTATAATTATAATTTTATAATTATAGTTTTTTTTATATAATTTATTTAATGATTTTTTATATGAAATATAGGATGAAAAAAAACATATTAATCACATGAACATCAAAATGAATTTGAAATTATTTATTAAATAATTTAAAGGAAGAAAATGATGTTATTTGAATTTCTAGGACAAAAATCACTGAAAATTGATTTGAACAAATTAACATTGATTTAACAAAACCTAAACTTTTTAACAATATTATTAATTATCTTGAACAATCATGAAAAAAATTGGATATTATTATTATAAATGCATGATTATGACATTTTTGAAAATATGAAGAGGGATCTAGTAAAAAATATGAGGAAATAATAAATTTAAATCTACTTTCTCCAATACTTTTAATAAAAGAACTAGAACCATATTTAAATAAAAAAGCTAAAATTATTTTTATATGAAGTATTATTTCTAAAAAGTTTATGAAATATGGAGCTGTATATCAAGCTTCTAAATTTGGATTAAGATGATTTGCTTGAGCTTTAAAAAATGAATTATGAGGGAAGTGAATTCATATAATTAATCCTAGAATTGTGGATACAGATTTTCACAATGATTCAGAAATTGAGATTGAATTATGAACTAGGGAAACAAGGGTGGAAGATATATCAAATTCTATAAACTGAATTATATCTTGAAAAGAAAAAAGATTTGAAATAGATTTATAAAATTTTATTATCTAAATATATATTATGGAAAAATGATTTAATAGAATAGGTGTAATCCTTTTAACTATTATAGTATCTTATATTATATGGATTTCATTTGGTTTATATAATAGTTATATTGAAATAGAAGAAATGTATTCTGAAACTTATGAGAATAGAATGGATATTGAATATAGAGTATGAAAAATTGTAGAAATTAGAGAAGAACAAATATATTTAGAAAAGGAAGCAGAAAAATTAAATAATAAATAAAAAAATATGAAAGAATTAATAAACAAAAAAATAACTAGTATGAAAAAAATAACAAAAGTATTATTAATAATAATCATATTATTAATAATATGAATTTCTTTTGTTGCATTACAAAAACCGTCTTTAAATCGTGATTGGAGTAGTGATCAAGAAATTTTGGCTGATATTTCATTTTTTTGAGATAGTGTTAATATAAAAAATATAAGAAATTTCAATTATAGTTCTGAAACTGATTATGAAGTAGTATATTATAATGAGTCTTATAATTTGAATGAGATAGAGTCTGTTTATTATATTATTGAGCCTTTTTCTGATTATGATTGACCTGCTCATACTATGCTATCTTTTGCTTTTGAAAATGGTACATATTTGGCGGTATCAGCAGAAATAAGAAAAGAGAAAGGTGAAAGTTTTTCTGCTTTGATGTGAGCTTTAAATAAATATGAGATAGTATATATTTTATGAGATGAAAATGATTTAATAAAATTAAGAACTAATCATAGAAAAGATGATGTTTTTATGTATCCAATAAAAACAGAAAAAGAAAAAATAAAAGAACTTTTCATTTCAGTTATGAAAAGAGCAGACAAGCTTTCAAAAGAAGCAGAATTTTATAATACATTTACAAATACTTGTGCAACTAGTATTTTGGAACATGTTAATTCAGTTAGAGAAAATAATGATGAATCTATTATTAATTGGTCAAGAAAAATATTTTTACCATCAAGAAGTGATCAAATAGCATATGATTTATGATTAATAGATACTGAATTGTCTCTTGAAGATGCTAGAGAGTATTATAAAATAAATGAATTAGCTGAAATTTTCAAAGATGATGAAAATTTTTCTAAGTTTATTAGAAAAGATATTAAATAAATAGAAAAGAATGAATAAAAATTATGCTTTAGCTTTATGATGATGAGCAGCTAGATGACTTGCTCATATAGGAATATTACAATATATAGAAGAAAAAAATATTGAAATAAATGAAATATCTTGAACATCTATGTGAGCAGTCGTAGCTTGATTTTATGCAATTTGAAAGTCTGTTGAAGAGATGAAAGAATTTGCTAAATCAATAAACTATTTGAGTATGTGAGACCCCGATTTTAAAACAGGGCTTTTAAAATGAAAAAAAATTGAAAAAAAACTAACTGAAATATTTTGAGATTTAAATATAGAAGACACAAAAATACCACTAAAAATAGTTGCCACAAATTTAGAAGCAGCCGAAGTAAAAGTTTTTGAAAAATGAAATATTGTTGATGCTATTAGGGCAAGTATAAGCTTACCATGAATATTTATTCCAAAAACAATTGATGCCAATATGTATATTGATGGCTGAATAATGATGAGTTTGCCTATAGATATATTGAATAATAAAAACGTAATTGCTATATCAGCTCTGAAAATAAATAAATGACCAGTTGTAAAACAAAAAAGTTTTTTATGAATAAGTTTTAAAACATGATTTTGGAAAAATAATATTGAAATAATAAAAAGAAGTGCAATTTTAATGATGAAATCTAATGAAGATAGTAGTTTAAGAACTAAATGAAAAAATATATTTTTTTTAAGACCTGAGTTTTGAAATTTGGATATTGCTGATTTCAATAAAGTAGATGAGTTTATTGAATTATGATATAGTGAAGCAAAGAAAAATATTGTATTATAAAAAACTAAAAAAAATTAGTTTAAAAATAATTTATATATATTATATATAAGATTAAATTTTAAAAAATAATTGATGGTAAAAAAAGTTAATAAAAAAAATAGAGATAAATTTTCTATTTACTGAGGGATTACATTATTTATACTAGCTTTATACGTATTATGAATGTTTATATTTTTGTATATATCTCATTTAGAAATAAAAAATATATATAGAGAAATAGAAGGGAGAAAAATAGATAATCAATTTATCAGATTAGAAATAGATAGAGTAGTAAAGGAAAAAAAAAATAAAATTTTTTGACTAGATTTAAAAACCGATAGTTCATTAACTAAATTTGTTAATTCTTCGGTTCCTTTTGATGATAAATGATATGTTCCAGAAGATTTACTTAGAATAAAATCTTCTTTTATTGATGATATGAAATGAAATCAATATTTGAAGTCAGAAGCTAAAAATGCTCTGGAAGAAATGAGTAAAAACTTTAAAATTACATTCAATCAAAATATCAAGGTGGTTAGTGCTTATAGAAGTTACAACTATCAAGCATGAATTAAACAAAGATGATGTCCAGATAACTTATGTGCAAAAGCTGGTTATAGTGAACATCAATCTGGTTTGGCTGTTGATCTTTGGGAGGCAACTACAAATAATGTATTTATGAGCAAAACTAGATTAAAAAATTATTATAATTGGTTATCAAATAATGCACATGAATATGGTTTTACAAATACTTATCAGAAATGATTAGATATAGATTGATATGAAATAGAACCATGGCATTGGAGGTATGTTTGAGAGAATTTAGCTACTTATTTAATAGAAAATAATATGACTATAGCTGAATTTTATAATGAAATTAAAAATGGCTAAAAAGAACAGAATAAATAATAAAAAATCAAATGCTCCTAAAGTAGGTTTTCATAGAAAGAAAAAGGTACAAAGATGAAGCTATATGGTAAATGATGAATATGCTGTAAAAGCCAGAAAAGCTTGATTTAGAGCTAGAAGTATTTATAAATTGCTCGAAATACAAGAAAGATTTGATTTAATCAAACCTGATTATTCAGTTATTGATATTTGATGTGCACCGGGTAGTTTTTTACAAGCAATACGTAATATTGTTAGAGAAAAGACTATTATATGAGTTGATATTAAAGAATGTAAACCTTTTTCATATCCAAATGTAACGACTATAGTTCAAAGTATATTTAATTATGATGAACTTTCTAAAGAAGTTATCCAAATAATAGGAAATGATCAATTTGATGTAATTACTTCAGATATTGCACCAAATACAACAGGGAGATTTGATGTTGATCAATACGCTTCGGTTGAATTAAACATTGAGATATGTAAGTTTTCAGATAGATTTCTAAAAACTGGTTGAAATATGATATTAAAAGTCTTTAAATGAGAAGATTTTAATGATTTAGCACAACAGGTAAAGAAAAGATTTGTTTCTATGCAGACATATAAACCGTTAGCTTGTCGTGATAGTAGTCATGAAGAATATATAATATGTTTATGAAAAAAATAAAACTTCCCATTTGTAGGGAAGTTTTTAGTTTATATTTAATTCTTTTTCTATTTCATCATTTATTGTTTTTTGAATTACTATTTGTTTAAGTATTTCTTTTTTCTTTATTTTTTCTTTTTCTTTTTGTTTGAAACTAAAATAAATATTAATAAAAGGAATTATATAATATATAAATAATATAAAAACAAATATTATAGCTACTAAAATAATATACTCTAGTATAGAATACTCTGTTAACAACTTGATATTATTCATTATATCAGATGTTGATGTGTAATTATATTCAAATCAAAGCATAATACTTTTTATTAATTAATTTCTATTAGTTCTCAAGTAACTATCAGTCTGTTAAGAGTTGTTCATATTGGCCAGCAAGTCATAAGTGTGATTTCAGATTTATCTTTGTTTCTTTCTAGAACTGAAACATCTCATGGAGTTATTACTTTTTTCTCTTTTATCTTGTATGTATACTTTTCTTGTCAGTAATATACTATTACTTCATCATTATAAACTACTTTATCTAGTAGAGAAAAAACATCATTATAATCTCATTTAATCCAAGGAAAGTTTGATGAATGACCAAATATAAAACTACTACCATTTTCACCAGGCTTTGCACTACCTGGATATCTTATAATACCTTTTTCAAGTTCTTTCATAAAAATATCGTTAAGCTCATCTTGACCATCAATACTTCTATTTTTTATATCTATTAAAGGGATATTTTGTCAAATTTTTGGAATAATAATTCTGTTTTCATAAGGTGTTATCTCTATATCTAAGTCTACAGATTTTTTATCTTGTTCTCTTTTCATTTTTTTTATTGAAAGAATTTCTCATTTCTCTTCATTATCTTCCTCATTACTTTTTGCCTCTTCAGAATATTTTTCTTTTATATTAGATGCTTCTACTGATGTGATTAACTTTTGGCTAGTTGCTTCTAACTCTCATGCAAAGATATAACTCTTAGCTATATTTATATAGGCACTATAGTTTGTTGTTACAAGTAAGACCATAAATAACAGACTAGAGGTTAAAACGTATTTAGCTAAAAATATAACTGGACTAAAAAATGATCTCTTTTTCCCAGTTTTTAGTTTATTTTCTTGAATTATTTCTTCAGGATTATATTCCACTGGATTAAATATTTCTGTCTGATGATTATCTAATTCTAAATCAACATTAGTTTCTTGTTCATAAATATCATTAGGTTTAATATTTATTTCATCATTTACAAAAAAACTAGAAGAATCTACTTTATTTTCTTCATTTGTTATTTTAATTTCTTGTTTTGCAGTATTTAGAATATCTTCTAATTCCTTTAAAACATCATTATTTTGTAAATTATTATTTTGCATTTAGTATTTTTATTTTTATTTTTGTTTTTTCCTTAAGTATTTAATTAAGGTTTTTATTTATTAAATTTTATCATAAAAAAAATATTTTTGCAAAAATCTAGCATACTTTTTAAAAGAACTTGAAATTTCTCATTTTTTATTTATATTAGATAATAGTTTAGATAGATTAGAACTTTAAAAATATGGCAAAAAAATACGAAAAGAGTTCAGGCTGAATTGTATATCGTAAAAATGGTAATAAAGTTGAGGTTCTTCTATTAAAATGGCTAAATTCAAAAGATCAGGAGGTATACGTTATTCCAAAATGACATATTGAAGATTGAGAAGTGGCTAAAGATGCTGCTGTTAGGGAAATAAGTGAAGAAGCAGGATTATTAATAGAGGACTTAGAAGTTATTAAGTTTATTACTAAATTAAATTATACTTTCACGGCATGATATTTGAAAAATACACCTGTAATTGATAAGGATGTGTATTTATTTTTAGTTAAATACAATTGAACTAAAGCGCCGGTTGTTGAAAAAGAGGAAAGATTTGTTTGATATGATTGGTTCTCATTAGAAGAGATAAAAAAAATCAAAGTAATGTTTGATTTACAAGCAATTATATGAAGAAACAAAACATTTTTTATTTAATAAAATTTTATAAATGATAGAATTATCTAATAAATCTGGAATTATCACAGTTGTTGATGGTTCTAAGAGTAAAATAATATTTGATACTAGTTCTTTAAAAGTATCTATTGATGATTTAGATGTTGTACATCCATGAGAGTTCGAAAAATCTGGTATTTTACTAGAGGTTAAAGAATATAATGAAACACTTTTTTATAGTTTTACTATTGAAGGAAAGCACCTTTTAATAATTACTAGTGATAGTTTTGAACTAAAAGAAAAAATTCTAACTTTTTTCTGAGATGTAGATATTTTAATTATAGTTGGATCTAAAGAATCAGCTAAAATATTTGAAAGTATTGAGGCTAGATTAGTTGTCCCATATGGTGATGGTAAATCTACTTTTTTAACGGCTTTATGACAACATATAGAAGAAGTAGATTCATTTAAAATGAAATGAGAATTTTCTCTTGATAGTACTGAATTTGTAAATTTGAAATAAAAAAAAGCTCTTCAATTGAAGAGCTTTTTTTATTTATTTATTATTCACTTGGAATTATTGCATCTATAGCAGCAAATGTAGCCTGTTTTCATTCAGGTATAATAACTGTGATAGAATCTCATATATTAACTTTAAAATGAGTTACAGCAGCAGTTAATAGGTCATATGTACTTCATTCAGCAACTACTTGATATTTATCTTTTTCTTTTGTAACTAATCATGCAATATAAACTCTATCAATAGGAGCAATTTGTTTATATAACATTTTACCATTAGCTGCAATAGTTAATTTGAGTTTATCTCATTGAACTAATTTTGATTTTGAAGAATAGTTTGCTGGTACGGGGTACTTATTATTATCTGCTCCAAGCATTTCTTCTCACGTGAATACTCATTCAATAATTTTTGAGTCGTCACTTGCATAACTATTTAGTCATGAAGTATCTAATTCTACTTCTGTAGAAATATCTAGATTATTTTCTTCTAATACATCTTTTAATAATTTTTTAGCATTCTTTATAGATTTCTCAGCACTTATTATAAAATCTCTTATTGCGATTATAGTTTTTTTATTCTTCATTTTTTTTGTTTTTATATTTTAAAAATATTATATTATCATTGTAACAAAATTATCTTAGTTTGTAAATAAAATCAGCTTTACAAATACTAAAAATATTTACTCATAATATATGATATATCTGTACTATAGAATATAGTCATAAAAAATCATATTGCAAGAAAGGGTCAGAAAGGAATTTGAGTATCCAATTTTCATCATTTATTTTTTATTTTTGAGTAGGCTATAAACGCTATTCAAACCGCGCTTCAAACTAAATATGTAATCATTAATCCAGGGAAGCTATAACTTGTTCATAACATCAATCATATCATAATAGCTATTCTTAAATCTCATCATCACATCCATGCTCATCTTGATATAATAATTTGTATAAAAAAGAATAAAAAAATAGATAATACTCATATTAATCAATTTAGAATTGCTATATCTGAAAGATCCATTCCAGACTGAGTTTTAAATAAATATAGTATATAAATAGATACAAATATAAGTATAATATCAACTACCTCATGTAGTTCTTTAAGCATTATTATATATAGTATTCATATAATATCCAAAGTGATAAATATAGCTGCTAATCATATAGTAGGATTTTCTATTCAAATTGGTAGTGTTTCTATTAACAAAAATTCTGGAAATAGTGTTTGTGCTCATAGAGCTATTAACATTATACTTACTCAAGTAACCAGTATTCATTCATGTATTTCTAAAAATAATATATCATAAAATGCATATAAAATAGTTATAAATCAAATAACTAACCAAAATAGAAGTTTTGTAGTTTCTACTAAATTAAAATTTATAATTAGATTATAGTCTATTAAAAAATATCATATGAGTACAAAAAGTGATCATGTAATTAACTCAAGAAGTGGGTATATACTACTAACTTTAGTTTTACAATATCTACATTTTGCCTTATTTGCCACCCATGAGACAACCGGAATTAGATCAAGAGCATCTAGCATAGTATCACATTTCGGACAATGACTTCTTCAGTTTGTAATTCATCATTCTCAGCTTTTTAATCTATATATTATAACAGATCAAAAACTTCAGAACATAATACCAAATACAAATAAACATATATAAAAGAAATATTCCATTTTTTAGTTAATTATAAGTGTAATTTACTGATATTATATATAAATTTATTAATAGATAAAGATAAAATAATAAAAACATTGTCGTTTTTTTGCATCTAATTTTAATATATGTTAATATTTAATTATATATTTATTTTTAAAAACTTATATTATGTTCAAAATTATAGAAAACTATAAACAATTATTCACAATGTTTACGAAAAGTGAATTTGCTGGTTCAGAGACGCCTAATACTGTTGAAGATACGAATGATTCTTGATTTACTGTTGATGAATTAATTAAAGCATCTCTTGAAAATAAAGAAATAGATAGAGATGAGCTTTTACAAATCAAAGAAAAATTTGATGAAGAAAAAGAAAATATTTGAGATGAAACTAAAAAAAGTATAAATAAATTTTTACAAAAAGTTTCAACAGAAATGTTATCTGATGGTATGAGTGTAGATTGAATTGATGGATTTAATAAATTAGTTGACCAATTTAAAGCCTATTGATTTGATATTAAATTAGCTCCTTCTTTAGCATATAAATTGAATTTTGCAAAAAAACATAATAAAAAACTTTGAAAATTTCATGTTGAATGAGATTTTGATGGAAATATATTATCATTAGATGTAGATACTTCTAAATTATCACAAATTAATAATGATTATGTTGATGATGGAGAACTAAGTGATATGGGTTACAATAAATCAGATTTTATGGATACAGCTATGGAGTCAGATAAAATTACTAAAGAAAAAGAAATAAAAAAAATTAATGATGAAGCTCTAGATTTAGCAGGTGAATTATGAATTACATATAATATTGAAACAAGAAAATATTATGAGATATGAAATGAACATGATCCAATTTGAGATTTATGAGATACTAAAGAGGAATTACAAATTATGATAGATGATATTAAAGGATATAATATTGCTGAAGAATTATGAATTGATTATGATGAACTTGAGGGAGAATTTACTCCTGCTAATAGTAATGATATAGTTTGAAATAGATGAGATTCTAAAGAACAAATTCAAGAAAAAATAAATTCACTTAATTTTTCTAATGAAACAATTTTAGTTGATGTTGATAGCAATTGAAATAAACAAGTTACAGAAAAAAAAGGTGTATCAAAAAATAAAGATACTACTAAATTTATATCTATAGTAGATTACTTAGCATCTAAATGAATAGATTCAAGTTTTAAAAATAGAAAAACTTTAGCTATTGAAAATTGAATAAAAGATTATAAATGAACAGCAAAACAAAATACTGCTTTGTTAAATATTTTACAATCAGGTAATGAAAATATTGTTGATTCAACTGAAACTACAGATTCTTGAGTTGAGATTTTAGAAGATATTAAAGTTACTTATGAATTAGATCATGAAAAAATAAGATATGCTTTAGGTCATTTAGAAGAATGAGGAACACCTAAAGAAGGAAATGCTTCAAATTTTGTTATTTGAGAATATTTTTATACAGACAAAGATTGAGAACAACAAAGTGATACTATTAAATTAAAACAGTTTAATAATAAAAAATATGTTGAAATGGATGGTACAAGATTTTGGAATGATATAGATAAAAGAGTTGAAGTTGATACAGCTGATGAAGTTGAAAAACAACTTAATACTTTAATTGAGCAATTTCAAGATGAACTTAATGAAGATTTAGATGAAGTAAGAGATGAATTAGAAGAAGAACAAGAAAAAGTAAAAGAAAAAAGTAAATGACAAGTTGAATTAGTAGATGGTTCAATGGTTAATGTTATATTAGAAAAAGATGATTCTACTCCTGATTTTCCTGGATATAGTTTAGAACTAGATGTTGATTGAGTTAATCCTAAAAAATTCTTTAGTGGTGATAAACCTACAGATGAACAAATAGAAGCAGGGAAAAAAGAATTAGTTAAAAGATATAATGAATCAAATAAAGACGAATTTGCAGATACAAATGAACTAAAAGATTTATGATTATCTCCAGAAGATATGAAAAAATTAGATGACTTATGAATGGATTTAGAAAAAAGAGATGATTCAGGAGTATTTAAATTTGATAGAAGTGGATGGGGAAGTAATGATCTAGAAGCGCAAATTAATATTGATTGAGAATATGAAATAAATGATAGTAACTCTAAAATTGAGTTAACTGATGAAGGTGATATAGTTGATTTATTAATATCTTCAGATAAATTTTTAAAAGTATTAGATAAAGCAGAAGATAAATATGCTAAATTAGGTGAATCTTATGATTTAACTAGCCAGGAGAAAAATTTTAAAGAATATATGGATGAAGGACTTAATCTTCCAGTAACAAATTTACATGATATTAAAATTGCTATTCAAATATTAGATGATGAATCATAATAGTATAAATTAAAAAAGAGCCATAGGCTCTTTTTTTGTTGCATAAATCTATTTTCAGATTAATATAAATTAATAATATTTTATAAATAATATAAGATGAAATTAATTTTAACAAATCTTCAAAAAGTATTAACTAAAACAAGCTCATTATCAGCTACAATTATTTCTATAATGGCTATATGATTCTTATTTACATATTTTAAAGATACTGAACTTATAATCTGAAATCTTTGATTATCTTTTTATCTATTAGAAATCGCTTTAGACACTTCAATTAGTCTATTATTTTGATTATTTATCTGAGCAAGTGTTTATAAAATGATTTACTTTTCTAGCCCAAAGAAAAAACAATTAGGATTATGATGATTGGCTTGATTTTTTTGAGTATTAGTTTGAGGTTGTCCTGCTTGTAGTATTACAGTTGCTTCATATTTAGGACTTGCTTCTATATTATCAGTATTACCATATGACTGAATGGAGTTAAAGGTTTTATCTTTAATAATGTTATTGTATGTTGTTTATGATATTCTTAAAACTCTGGAAGTTTGTAGTGTGAAGAAGTTAAAAAAATGTAAAATAAAAAAATAAAACTCTTGAATTTAAGAGTTTTATTTTTTTATTTTTAAGTTTATTTCATTTTTTTCTTTATGTTTTTCTTTTATTTTTTTTGTTCAAAACTTGAGTAATCAGAATACTTTTTTTGTTAATAAATATATATCAAAAATTATCGGCATTCTATATGCTGACAAATGTTTAGTATATCAAATTCAGAATAGTATAGGGAATACTAATAGTAGTAAAATATTATAATTTAGTTCAGTTATATTTATTATTATAATTAATAAAACACTTATTAGAGTTATCATGAATCAATTTATTATATGAAAACTGTATTTAGTATTTTTAAAAAATATAAAAATTAGATTTATAAATGGAATATAGATAAGAGTTTTTGATATTCTAAAATCTTTATTTTTATTAAGTATTTTTTCATCTGATATTTCAATATTTTCTATTTCTTTATAATTTTCTTTTATAATAAGCTTTAATTCTTTAAATTTTTCTTCGTTGAAATAATTCTTTAAATAATCTTTAATTGATACTAATAATAGATAAGCATCTGATGGAGATAAATATTTACTTAAGCGGATCTGGATTAATTCAGATCTAGTAAACAGATTTATTCATACAAATATTATTGAAATAATATATATTAAACTCAATAGATTTGCTAAATTTTGGTGAGAAAAAATATAGAAAAGAATTATTGATAAAGATACAATTATATTTACTCTAGTGGTATTTTGTATAGTCTTATTTTTCCTATATTTTGCGAAACTAACAAATCATATAAATGGGACTAATGATAAAAATATAGTTAACTTTTCTTTTTCAGAGATCTCTCAATCTCAATTTATGTCTAGAACTTTTTCGTCTTTTGATATATGAAATCATTTACTGATATGGAACTCTAATCCTTTGTGAGCATTATAAATTCAAATTATTAATGTAATTAATAATCCAGTAAAAATTACTTCTGCTATTAAATTATTTAACTGAAATCATATAATTGATATTTGACTAAATAATGAATTACTTATAAAAACTATATATGTAATTAAAAATCATAGGTGAATTAAAATAGCTGACTTTGTATGTCATTTTACAAACTCATTATCTATATTTTTATTAGTATTATTTAATAGAAATAGACCTGAAATGAATATCATTAAATAAGCTGAAATTGCATTAGCTATTATTTTATCTGATAGTTTTTCTTCCATATTTTGAATTTTTATTTTATATTTTTGCATTCTTCCTTATTATAACACAAATTTAGTTAATTAACAAATATAGAATGAAGTTATCAGATGTAGTATTTCATAAATCAGTATGATTATGAAGTAAGGAAGTTTTTATAGATGAAAAAAGGGAAGTTCTCTTTGTTTGAAGGTCAAATGTAGGGAAATCAAGTATTATGAATAGCTTATTTGGAAAGAAAGATTTAGTAAAAACAAGTGCTAAACCGGGTAAAACTAGACTTGCAAATCTTTTCAAGGTTGCTAATAAGTATTACTTAACAGATTTACCGGGTTATTGATTTGCTAAACTATGAAAAAATCTAAAAGAAGAACTTGATGGCCTTATAAGTTGGTATTTAGAAGAAAAAGCAGAATATATTAAAAAAGTTGTCATACTCATAGATTCAAAACTATGAGCTCAACAAGTAGATATAGATATGTATAAATATATTTTAGAATTAGAACTTCCTGTAACTATTGTTCTTTCAAAAATAGATAAATTATCTAATTCAGAAGCAGGGAAAAGTTTAACTCATGCAAAAAACCAGTTTTTCTGACAAGAAATCATAAAAGTTTCAAGTACAAAAAAAATAGGTATTAAAGAGTTAGAAAAAAGTATAAAAGCATGTTTGTTAGAAAAATAAGCACAAAAAAACATTCAGATTTGAATGTTTTTTTGTTTTTTTAAATGAAAAGCAAAGACAGTAGATGATGTTTAAATCAATTCTAAAATTGTTTATTGTTGGCTTCGGTTATCTGTAATCTACAAATAACCGAAGCAAGTTAACTACATTTCACGAAGCATGCTATTTATATCAACTTTTCCTCGTTTTGACGGATCCATATTTTTTCTAATAGCTACACAACCACCGGCAATAATCATCGCCTCTTTATCTGTACCAATTTGATAAGTTGCTTCAACAACAAGGGTGTCATGTGGAACAAATCCGTACCAGTAAGTACCATAATTTTTTCCTGGACGCATATCATAGATACGTGTACCAGAAGTAATTACTACTTTAGGAGCAAGAACTGCACCAGAACCAATAATACAACCTTCTGTAGGTTCAGATCCAACACCAATGAACACATTGTCCCCAACTACATTTGGAATAGCACCTAATGGTTCAAATACTCCTCCAACACCAGCTTTTCCACTTATGTGACAGTTCTTTCCAATGTAGGCACAGCTAGCGGCCACAGATACATTATCAAGCATTGTTCCATAACCAACAACAGCCCCAGAATTTATCCATGTATTTGGCATAGACTGAACTCCTGCAAATCTTGATCCTCTTCTAGCTCCAGGAGGAGCCTGTCTTGAATCTAAATCACATATTTCAAGGTTTTCAAACTCATCCCAACTCATTGGGAAAACGGGTAAGAAATCACGGTAGCCTTTAGTTTTGTCAATCCAGCGCATTTTGAACTGTTTTCCCAGACCAAGAAGTAACGCTTTTTTGACCCAATCTAGAACAACAATACCTCTCTTAGCTTCATCTCGAGTTTCTGCAATGGATAATGCGAGTGAATTAACTGCGACAGGACCAAGAAGTCCAGCTTCAATTAATTCAAATATCTCAAAAACCTGTTTTCGCCCGATATAATTATCTTCACGTTCGATCTTTGATCTGTTCTCCCAGGTATCATTTATTGTATCTTCCAGAGATGTGCTTCTTTTTCTTAAGCATGAGCCTTTGCTGAACTTAACTGATTCAAGACCATTTGCCATAAGTAGGCGTATATTTTCATGTTCTACACCTTCTGGGTCATCATTAACTTCCTGAAAAAAATCACCAAACAAAAGTAATGTATCTTGAAGATTTAGTCCATTATCTATAGAAAAGGCTAATATCTTTGCAGTTCCTTCATTTTGTCCAGCTTTGCTTTCTTTCCCAGCTATAGAAAATGGTTTAGCTTCATATTCATACTCAGAATGAATAAAGAAGATTGTGGCGTTAAATGGCCACAAAAGTTTATTATCGAGGCTTTTTGTTACAGGGTATTCATTACATATTTCCATCTTAGTTCTCCGATATTTTCATTTAGTTTAAGTTTATTTTCAATATTTATTTTAATTTGTTTCTAAATTTCTTATTTCACTCCTTTTTTGTGTAATATTTAGATATTTAATTAAAATCAGGTTTTAGTAATTAAACATCATCCCGTCTTTATCTTTCATTTTCAGATTATTTTAATGAACTTTTAAAAAGTTGTTTATTTATATGAAAAATAAACTAAAAGTCAAGATTAAAAAGTCTTTACATTGAGAGCAAAGATGATATATTAATGAGAATAAATATTAATTTAAAAATACATATGTTTAAAAAAGAAAATAATACTTTAGTTAATATATCTTTGCTTATAATAATATTCTTTATTATATTTTATCTTTTATATATTTGAGCTAGTTTACTTATACCTTTTATTATAGCTCTTTTATTTTCATTTGCTATAATTTGATTATCTAATTTTTTTAAGAGTTTTAGAATACCTGCTATTATTTCTTTTACACTTTCTCTTGCTACTTATTCATTTATATTTTGGTGATTAGGTAAATTAATTGGTTCAAATATAGAGGATTTGATTAGATTATTACCAGAATATCAAACTAAAGTTTCAATAATTATTACTCAAGTTTTTGAATTACTTCATATTACTGAGCCTACTAGTATATCAGAAATACTTAATAAAGTGGATATACAATATGTATTTACACTTGTTATAGGTTGATTTACATCAATATTTTCTAGTACATGAATTATATTATTCTATGTTTTATTTATATTACTTGAATATAGATATTTCAAAGTTAAATTATATTTAATGATAGAAAATAATGTTAATAAAAAACAAATCGTTGAGATAATCGAAAAAATAAAAACTGATATAAAAACATATTTTGTAATAAAGTCTATTGTTAGTTTAATAACTTCTACTTTTAGTTTTATTATAATGACATCTTTTTGATTAGATTTTGCAATATTTTGGGCATTACTTGTATTTATTTTAAATTTTATTCCTAGTATTGGTTCTATAATTGCTGTTTCATTTCCAGCGTTATTTTCTCTAGTACAGTTTGATAGTTATTATACTTTTGCACTTATGTCTTCTTGACTTGTCGCTATACAAGTACTAATGTGAAATATTATTGAACCAAAGTTTATGTGAAATAAACTTAATCTAAGTCCATTAGTTATTATTATGTCATTATGATTTTGGGGAACTTTATGGGGGATAGTTGGTATGCTTTTATCTGTACCTATAATGGTTATCATAAATATAATATTAGCAAAAATCCCAGCTACTCGTAGTATTGCAATACTATTATCTGAAAAATGAGAATTACAAGTTGATGGATGAGAAGAAACTATTAAAAATAGACAAAAAGTTATCAAGAAAATTACAGATAAATTCGCAAAAAAGAAAAAGAAATCTATTATACATAAATAAAACTAAGCTTGCATTTAAAAATAATCAAATATAATAAAAAATACTTTAAATAATAAATATACAATATGTCAAAAATTACAATTGAAATTGATGAAAAATATAGAGAATCTCTAGATTTACTTAAACAAGTAATACCAGATGCTAAATGAGAAGAAATAAAAGAAGATGCTGATATGGTATGAGCATTAATAGATAGTTTTATGGCTTTTATTCAAGAGCAAGCTTCAAATCATGCACATGAACATGATGGTGGGGGTTGTTGTGGAGGAGGATGACATGAACATAAACACGAAGATAAAGAAGGGTGATGTTGTTCTAATCATTAAAAATATTATATAAAATTTATTTTTTAATTATAGAATTATGCCTTGATCATATAATGAACCAAATTCTTCTCATAATAAATGGGAAGGAGTATCTGGAACTTGAAATAAAGTTATTTCAGAAATGAAATTAAACTCTGAAGTATCTGATGATGTTGAAATAACAGAGGATAAAGTTGAACAAACTTTAGATGCTA
Organism: uncultured Candidatus Altimarinota bacterium; assembly: GCA_963979005.1. Classification (GTDB taxonomy): domain Bacteria; phylum Patescibacteriota; class Gracilibacteria; order BD1-5; family UBA6164; genus UBA6164. Next base: position 16,793 of record CAXBVF010000011.1, read on the forward strand.
CTAGTTTTCTAACAGATGTAAGTTAAAAAAGTGCTATAGCACTTTTTTTTGTTTTAGATACTATTTTATTATTTAATAAAAATGAAACTATGAAAAATTTATTATGATCATTTATATTTTTTATTGTTTGGTGTATATTCGCATATATAATGTTCATATCTTTTTATCCTATGATGGGGCCATTTAGTGAGTTATGATTTTCATCTTTTGAAGAATGATTTGAATCTATAGCTATATGCATTCAATTTATATGATTCTTTATACCAATGATTATTACATGAGTATTTTTATTTAAAAGTATAATTAATTTTCTTAATCTAAATAAAATAAATTTAAATCCTATATATACTACAGCAAATATAGTAGATTTATCATATAGTAGGATAGAGATAAATTATAGAAGACTTGTTAATATAAAAATCAATATTGAATGAAAAACTATAAAAATTCCTAATACACCAGCAGATAATATTTTTAGACTTAATGTATGAGATGTAGTTTATATTAAACATGAAATTTGAGATGTATCTAATGTAGTTTTAGTAGATGAAGAAGAATATAAAAAAAATAAATAATTATTTATAAAAGAAAAAAGAAAAATATTATTTTTCTTTTTTTTAAACTTAAACACTCAATTTGTAAAGCCATTTATTTTAAATAAATGGCTTTATTATTGTAAAAAAATATAATAAAGTTACACAAAATTATAAATTAATAATTATTTATGAGAATACAAAAACAAGCATTCACATTAGTAGAATTAATAGTAGTAATTACAATACTAGCAATACTCTGAACAATAGCTTTTATATCGCTTCAATGATACTCAGAAGATGCTAGAGATTCTATTAGAATCTCTGATGTATCTAGTATGAAAACTTCATTAGAGTTGTTTCATTTAAATTCATGAAAATATCCGTTACCAGATGACTATGGTACTTTTACATATTTATGAAATGATTTATTTTATCAATGATATTTTTGAGATAGTGTTATACAAAGTTTATCAAGAAATATTGCAGAAGTTCCATTAGATCCATTGACAGAAAAAAAATATATATACTCAGTATCAAATACTAAGAATGAACTTGAAATATTGAGTTTATTAGAGTGAGATAATATTGTATTAAATATAATATGACAGACAAGCGCAGCATCTACAACAGTAATACCAAAAATAACATGAAATTATAATTGATTATTCGTAAAAACATCAAGTCATATTGTTCCAATCCCAAGTTTAATAACAAGTGAAGAAGTTACAGCATGATGAACAAAAGAATTAACAGAATCTTGATTACAATCATTAGTTATAAATAAGTGAGAAAATATTCCAAGTAATGGAAATGTGATATCAAATACATGAGCATTAACATGACTTGTATTAACTTGAGCATTGAATAATTTAAATAAAGATTCAGTAGACGCTGATAAAGCAGCTGTAATTGAAATCATAAAATTAGCATATATATGAGAAACATCATTAAACAATGAATGAATTATAGAATATGTATTAAATTTAGAGACTGATGATACCACATTGGCATGATTATTTGATACAATTGTATTAAATGAACCTGTGACATCCACGAATGCTGTAGCAACTTTTAGTTGTTGAGATACAGTGTCAGCATGATGATATACTTACACAACTATTTTATGAGCAGATTCAAATTGTTGGACTAGTCAAAATATGAATCATTGAGATATGTTAGTCAATTGATGAACAATGCCATCAGATACAGATATTATAGAAAAATGGTGTTACAATAATAACACAAGTAATGAATGTGATACAGATTGATGATTATATACATGGTCAGAAGCAATGTGATTTGATGCTAGTTGTAATACAGTAAATTGTGTTCAAGCTGAAGATACTAGTAAATCAGTATGTGGTCAATTATGAACATGATGGTGATTACCAACAGATACTCAATGGACAGATTTAACTAATGCTTGAGCAACATGATGGACTTGAGATCAATTATCATGAATAGTTTCATCACTTTCTGGTTATCGTAGTACTAATTCTAATTTTTATGATGTTGCTTCAGGTTGAACATGGTGGTCTTCTACTGAAACTACTACTATTGGTTCATGGAGTCTTTTCTTGAATTCTGGTAATTCTACGGTTGGTGATGGTACTAATAATAAAGCTGTTGGTATATCAATAGTATGTGTTAAAAATTAATTTATATTATTTTAAAAAAATATAATAAAATTAAACAATTTATAATTAAAAAAAAGTTATGAAAATACAAAAACAAGCCTTTACATTAGTAGAATTAATAGTAGTAATTACAATACTAGCAATACTATGAACAATAGCCTTTATATCGCTGCAATGATATTCTACACAAGCAAGAGATTCAACTAGATTATCAGATATATCTACGATGAAAACCTCTCTAGAATTATTTCACTTATGAGCCTGAAAATACCCTCAACCAACGGATGGAGTTGCAATAACATATAGTTGATGAACAGTATGGACACAATGAACATTTGGTAATTCAGTATTTATAAATGTAGATAAATTAGACAAGATCCCAACAGATCCACTAACAGACAAAAAATATACATATTCAGTTACTACAAATGAATATGAATTAGCCTGAATGCTAGAGTGAGACCCACTTACATTTAATCCATATATGTTAGATGGAGCTTTTGCATGAACAGTAGAAGCAACTGCAATAGTAGAATGAAACTATAACTGATTAATGTGAAAATCTTTAACTTGAGCCTCAACATGTTATGCTTTGGCACTACCAACAATAGTAGCAAATGATGTATCAAATCCAGATTTATTACAAATAATGACAAATGAGAGATTGGTCTATAACTGATACAAAAATTTACCAAGTAATCTAAGTAGTACAAAATTTGATACAACTGGATGATTTGCATTTGGTTCATGAATACCACTAGTTGCATATACAGATAATGCTAGTTGTGGACCACTAACTAACGTAGATGATTCAACTGCAAGAGTATCACTTATTAACTGACTTCAAACTGCATATACAAGTACAATATTAGAATCGGTATGAGAAGTAGCTAAGATAGTAAATTTAACAGCCTGAGAAGAAGAAAGTTATGCTGCTAGTTTTGTTAATAATAATTTATGAGGGAAGATTGAAATAATTATCAATTCAAATGAAGAACCTTGAGAATTTGATTTATGTTCCGTTCAATGAGATATCCTGTCATCAACTTCAACTTATTGAACTTGTGATACACTTGACATAATTGTTTGTAGTTGAGAATCAACTTGATATACGATTTCATCGTGTAATATATGATCTAGTATAGCTTGATTAACAAATATTTCTTATTGAAATTACTTTCAATGGTGAAGAAATAAATGATTTCCAGAGGCTGACTCATCAAGTCAGTCAACAATTATAAATTGAACTATTTGATTAGATGCTTGAACAGATACATACTGATTTGTTTATAATTGATCATTACCAAGTCCTTGGACATGGGCTGATTCAGATATAAATGATAACTGGTGAGAACTTACTAACTCTCAATTTGCAAGACAATGACCATGTGAAATATGATATCATGTTCCTTCTCTTGCCGAATGGTGATTGTTACACGCTGCTTGATGATGGGCTAATTGATGAGAGTTAAGTGTTGGTTTAAATCTACCTTTAGCAGGTTATCGTTTACAAAATACTTGAGTTATAATTTATAAAACTTCAAATTGATATTACTGGTCATCATCATATAATACTAATAATTGAGAGTATTTACACTTTTATTCTTGATGAGGTAGTATAAATTCTAGTTGGGCTAATGACTATAGAGCAAAATGAATGAATATTCGTTGTTTTAAAAATAATTAAAATAAAAAAAGTGAGAATATGTATTCTCACTTTTTTTTGTGTTTTAAGACTTATTTAATATAATACTCTTGCAATAATTTTAAGATTAAATAAATGATGAAATGATTAAGTTAATAATATTATATTATTATTTTAGTTATTTCATTATTTATTCTAAAATTATTAATTTTTTATATATTAATTATATTTTTATGATAGGATTATCAGATAAAAATGCTACTAG
>CAXBVF010000012.1:0-20497 GCA_963979005.1 uncultured Candidatus Altimarinota bacterium
TCTTAGCTAAATCTTGTTCTATATTTTTTACTTCTAAAATTTTCATGTATATTTATTTTTATTGAATAATTGAAAATTATTTTACTAAGTTTATCAATAAAGTAAAGCATTTATTTGATTTTTTATAAACTAATAATATAATTCTTTTTAGTTTTTATAATTAATAAAAAATATATGTTAACAAAATCCAAAGAAGGTGTAGGAAAAGCCCTAAAACATTTAGATGTAGAATATTCAAAATTACAATTAGGAAGAGCTAATCCAGTCATGATAGAAACTGTTATGGTTGATCAATATGGTTCACTACAACAAATTCAAAATATGGCAGCTGTATCAAATTTAGATGCTCAAACTCTTCAAATAAAACCATGGGATAAAACAGTATTACATGCAATTGCAAAAGCAATATCTGATTCTGGACTATGACTAAATCCTCAAACTATGGCTGAGTCAATACTTATAAAAGTACCTCCATTAACAGAAGAAAGAAGAAAGGAATTATCAAAAGTAGCAAAATCTATGGCTGAAGATGCTAAAGTATGAATTAGAAATGCTAGGTCAGAATCTCTAAAAGTAATAAAAAAAGCTGAAGACGATAAAGAAATATCTGAAGATGTGAAAAAAGACCTAGAAAATGACTTACAAAAATTAATCGAAGAGGCTAATAAAGCTGTAGATGAGCACTATAAGAAAAAAGATGCTGATATAATGAAAGTTTAGTAAAAAAATTTGCATAAACTAGCATTTGTTATATAATCACTCAGTAAAAAAATATTTTATATGTAATAATAGTTTAAACATGCCAAAAGGTAAAAGAACTTACGTTGCTTTCTACTCTACAGAAACTGGAAACATGGTTCACATGACTAATATCCAAAAGAAAAACTTTGAAGCTGGGACTAAAGGACCTACTCTTAGAAAATATAACAAAGTAACTAGAAAACACGAAGTGTTAAAAATGAAAGAAATAAAAAAAGGTTAATCGAAAGATTATCCTTTTTTTATTAGCTTCTAAATGTATTCTTTTCTATAAATTCATCCACCTCTGTATCCAATTTTTCAGATATAAGTTCATTAGTTGAAATAGTAACAACATCTTCATCTTCATTAAATGATTCTATCATCTTTTTAACTTTTAAAGCCTTATCAAACTCAGTAACTTCTACCTCGTTATCAGGAACAAAATCAAGTTTTGATTCCATAATTTCGATTCCCTTTTTTTCTAGATATACTTCAACTTCATGATGATCCTCTATAGAAGTAATAATTTTTATATAATTGTCTTCAGAAATAACATCTTCTGCATTTGTTTCAAAAATAGTTTCTTCTATAGAATCATAACTATGTTTAGTTGGGTCTATAAAAATAACTCATTTCCTATGGAACATCCATGATACTGATCATGATTCTCACATTGTTCAGCTATATTTAGAAAAAATATGTCTTATATTAGCAACTGTCCTATTTTTATTATCAGTTAGAACTGAAACCATAACAGATACTCATCCTGGTGCATATCATTCATAAACTATCTCCACAATTTGGGCAGCTGATTTATCTTCACCTGTTCATTTTTTTATTGCCCTATCTATATTATCATTTGGTACTCCATCTTTTTTTGCTTTATAAACTGCTGTGAATAAAGTAGGGTTAGAATCTGGATCACCACCTTTTTGAGCAGCAACGGCTATTAATTTAGCATGAATTGAGAAAACTTTTCATTTAACTGCATTTACTGCATCTCTTCTTTTAGCTACAACTGGTCCTCTTCACATAGTTTAATTGTTAGTTTTAATATATTTTTAGTTTATTAGTTTTATGATTTTTGTAAAGTTGAAAATATGCTACATCTAATTATATTCCTTAATTAATTCCCTAAACCACAATTTATTTCCGAATAAATAAGTTAAATCATAATGGGCTCTTTCTATACTAATTCATCTATCTAAATATTTTTCATCTACTTTTCAAGCGTCTAGTACTTCTTCAATAATTTTTATCTTTTCATTGTAATCTCTTCATCTTGTTGGAAATTTGACTGTTTCAATGTTTTTAAATTTTGAGAAAAACAGATATGTATATAGATTTAAGTTATCTCATTTAGCATAAAAACTTCCTAGTTCCTTTGCCTTCATTTTAGGCATACCTCATAGCTCTTTTGACTTAGTTGTAAGGTATTTTATACCTGATTGTATACTAGATTCTATTTCAGAGCTTAAATCATCAAATTTTGTATTATTTAAATATTTTAAAGCCCTTAAATATATAAGTATTCACTTATTTCTTTTTGAATTAATAGCCTGCATAGCATCAAAAAATAAATCTTCTCTATTTTTAGATCTATCTATTAGTTTTTCTAAGCTCTTATTAATCCCTCCCCCTTCAGGTACTCCCTTTGAAAAAGGGAGATTTAATTCTTCTATTTGCAATATTTTTTCTATTTCATCAAATATATCACTAAATTCATCATTCATTTTTTCTACTTTTTCTATATTAGTTAATTCTGGATCTAATAAAAAATCCTTAAAATCAGCTCTAAATTTCTTCTTTATAACTAAATCATTTACTACTACCGTACAAATATCTTTTGCTCCATATTTATGTTCTGCAAAACAAAGTCAGTTATTATACCTACAAAAATCTCATTCTCAAAATACCTCAAATTGAGTAGCTGAAAATTCTGTCACTAATTCTTCTATTTCTTTTAGAGTAATTTCCCTTGAAAGTATTATCTTATTTATTTTATAATTTTCTAATAAGAATTTAATAGCTTCTGAATTATAAACGGCCATTATTGTAGAAATATTTATTTTTCATTTATACTGTTTCTCTTTTAAGTATTCCAAAATACTTATATTTCAACATATAATTCCATCAACTCATATCTCCTCAAATTCCTGAACCATTTGTTCAATAAGTGGAAAAGTTTGATCAGTATAATACCAAGCATTCAAATTTATAAATATCTCTAAATCATATTTATGGACTTCTTTTACAATATTTTTTAAAGTATCTATATCTGTTATTTGTTCATGTTCTGCAAACCTCCCATTTGGACTTACTTCAAATCCAAATTTACTACTCCAGTATTCTGGATTATAACCAGTAAAAAACTCATTAGCTCATCCCTTAACTAATGAAGCAATATATTTTTCTAAATCCTTTGCTTTCTTCCCTTTTGTAGAGAAACCTAATCATACTATTTTTTTAAACATTTTTAAAAATTAACTTCTAATTCAATTTCATTTTTTTAATAAAAATAAAACAAATAAATATAAAAAAACTATAAAACTTACTATTATAATAATAGAAGTATACACATTAACATCTGATACTCAGATAAAAGCATATCTAAGACCATTTATCATGTACAGAATTGGATTCAATTTGCTTAATTCTTGCCAAAATGGTGACAACATATCTACAGAATAAAATACTCATCATAGATATATAAGTGGAGTAATTATAAAGCTTGGAATAATGTTTACATCATCAAAATTTCTAGCAAAAATTCAGTTGAGTAATCAAGCAAGTGAAAATAAAAGTGATGTAAGTATTACAAATAAAAATACTAATGGATAACTATTAACTGAAAAATCTACAAAAAATAATGATACTAATAAAACTAAAAATCATACTAATAATCATCTAGTCATTCATGCCAAACAAAATCCTATAATTATTTTGTTATTAGTTATCGGTGAAACAAGTAATTCTTCTAAATTTTTAAACATCTTAGCTGAAAAAAATCAAAAAGAAGTCAAAGCGTAGCTTCACATTATAACTGACATCATAAGTAAACCTGGAAATATAAAATCCATATAACTTATTCCAGGAATCACTGAAATTTGATCTCAGATAAATTTACCAAAAATAAGAATATACAAAACTATAGTTATCACAGGTGGGATCAAAGTTTGCTTCCATATTTTTAAGAAGTTTTTAATTTCTTTATGTGTCAAAGTCAATAAATCTGTCATTATTCTTTTGTTATATTTATAAATAATTGTTCTAATCTACTTCTCTTATTTCTAAAACTTGTTACAATAATATCCATTTTTGATAAATCTGATATCAAATCAGTTATATTTTGCTTTCTAGAAATAGAAATTTCTATTTCCTTTTTATCAACTAACTTAGCTTTATATTTCTTAACTAAATCTTTATCAAGTTTTTCTATACTTTTTTCTATATCTAACAAAATAATTTCTTCATCTAGTTTAGCTAAAAGTTTTTTCGTAGTTGTATTTTCTACTATTTTTCACTTATTTATAATAGCTACCTTATTACAAAGAGCCTCTACTTCTTCTAAATAATGAGTCGTTAATAGTATTGTTATTCCTGATTCATTTAGTTCTTGTATAAACTCCCAAGTTTGTTGCCTAAGCTCTACATCAACTCATGCAGTTGGTTCATCAAGAATTAAAAATTTTGGTTCATGAACTAACGCTCTTACAATCATAAGCCTCCTTTTCATCCCTCCTGATAATTCTCTCGCTTCATTATTTCTCTTTTCCCATAATCACAACTTACGTAAATATTTCTCCGTTCTTTCTAATGCAACTTTTTTAGGCACTCAATAATACCCTGCTTGTGTAACAGGTACATCCATCACATTTTGAAATATATTAAAATTAAATTCTTGTGGAACCACTCAGATATATTTTTTTGCTTTAGAGAAATCTTTATCAATATCCTCTCAAAATACTTTTACTAGTCATGCATCTTTTCTCACTAAATCCGTCAAGATTCAGATAGTAGTTGTCTTTCCTGCTCAGTTATAACCTAATAAAGCAAAAAAATCTCCAGATTCAATATCCAAATCTATAGATTTCAACACTTTGTTATCTCAATAAGTTTTGTCTAATTTTTTTATTTCTAGTGCTTTCATTTACTTATATTTATTTCTTAAATTTACTCTTATTATACTTTTAAACAAAAAAAATAAAAGCTGAATTTCAGCTTTTATTTTTTTATAGTTTTACTTAAAAGTAAACTTTTGAATTTAACATTCTATAGTGTTCTCTAACGATTGCTTTTTCTCTAAGTTGCTTTTTTGAAAGTTTACCTACAGCATATCTTTCTGATCTAATTTTATTCATCATTCTAGATTGAAAAAACATTTTTTTGTATCTTAAAATCAGTTTTTCATTAGTTTCTCAGTCGTTTTTTATTGCGTATATCATGTTTCTATCCCCTTACAGGAATTAAGGTATAAATAATAGAAAATATTAGTCTTCTATTTAAAGTGAAGCGATTATATTTATAAACTTTTATTTGTCAAAACTAAATAATTTTATATAATAATTAGTGAAAAAATAATTAACCCTAACCTGAATCCTTTCCCTTGATAACAAGGGCAAGGGGCTACATTTAGTAATTTGCAGCATCCTTCCATTAGACTTAAGGGAAGGAATTCAAGGATGGGTTATTTTTTTATATTAATACTTATTAAAATGAATAAAGATAGAATTAAAAAATTAGAAAGAGTATCTAGAGAATTAGTAACAAACTTTATATTTGAAGAATTAGAGGATTCAGAACGTATGTTCTGAATTATTACTGTAACTTGAGTAAAAATAAGCTCTGATTTATCTTATTTAGATATATTTGTGAGTTCTCTTCTAAACTGAGAAAAACTAGCAAAAACACTAGCAAAACACAATAGGGAGATTCAATGAAGATTTAACAGAGCAATAGAAATAAGAAAGTTACCTAGAATCAGATTTAGGTATGATGATTCATGAGCAAGAGGACAAGAAGTATATGAAACTATAAGAAAAGTAACATAAAAACTTAAAAAATATGAAATTTAAAAAAATTATAAAATATTTTACTAAAAAAATTAAAAATAGGAAAAAAAGAAATAATAATAATATAGTCTTAAGTAAGAATAAAAATGCTAATTTCAAGAAAAAAAGAAGAAGTATTTCTATTAATAATAAACATTTAAATATATTCAAAATATTTTGAACTAATCTAAGCCGTTATTATGCCTTAATCGTTATTTTATTTTTAGGTCTTTGAATATATCTAATTATATGACCTATATTTAAAACAAAAAATATTGAAATAATAAAACAAGATAATATCACAAATATGATCATAGCTTATAAAGCGGTTGATACTTATAGATGAAAATCTATTTTTGCTGCAGAAAAAGCAGATGTACTTTGACGCTTACAAGACTATCAACACAATGTTCGTGATATAAATATTGATTTAGTATTACCTGATACATTAAAAATTATCATAGATTCTTATAAATGAATATTTAATACTACCATAAATGATAAAACATTTTTAATAACTGAAAATGGAACTTTAATTCCCTCTGTATATTCAACAGATTTAAAAGAATTAGTAGTTATAAATAATTTTGATAAAAACAAATATATAGATTATAAAAAAACATTTGATACAGAATATATAGAAAAAATATATAAAATTATAGAGTTATTAGAAGAAAATATAATTAACTTAGAAATATCAGATTTAGAGTATTACCTAGTTGAAAGAGAAATACATATCACTGTAGATGAGTATACTATTATTATATTTGATTTAGACTGAGAATTTAAGGAACAAATAGAAAAAATAGCCATATTTAATAAAGACTATTTAGATATAAATAATAAAACTATTATATATATTGATCTAAGAATAAAAAATAAAGTATTTTATTGTACAAGTGAAAATGAATTTCAATGTATGGAGAATTTAAAAAGTGTTTACTGATTAGAGTAAACACTTTTTAAATTTCTATTTTTTTCATAATTCATACAATTAAACCTCATTGTTCAGTATCCTTGAAATATAATCTATCTACTGATTTAACAGTAATCATAAATAATCATCTTCCCCTTATAGATTCATGACCACCATATCACAGTTTTAACTGATGAGCTCTAAGTGTTTCCATTTCTAGAGCAGTTTTATTTTTTTCTCATTTTCAATTATCCTCAACCTCTATTACAATATCAATAATATTTCATTCTGTTTCTGCTTTAATTCTCATTTTATTCTCTCAGTACTCATCTGTTCAATATTCTATAGCATTATTATTTAATTCATCGACTATTAATATAAATCTAGATACTTCTTTTTGTGAAAATCATAATTTTGTACAAACACTCTCCATAAAATCCCTTAAAAATTTAGTATTTTTAAAGTTTGAACCATAAATAAGCTCTATATCAAAGTCTTTATTTTCTAGTACTTCAGATATAAACTTATCCCTATCTATAGGGCTAAACAGGTCATGAATATTTACACTGTACATAAATAAATGAATAATAATAATATTTATTCCTAATAATTATATCATTATTTATTACAAAAATCAAAAAAAATAGCCAAGATTTTATTAAAAAATCTTAACTATTTTAAGCGATTGATAACAAGATTATCTAACAGCTTCTTTTAGAGTTTTACCAGCTCTGAATACAGGAGAATTCATAGCAGGAATTTTAATTGATTCACCAGTTCTAGGGTTTACTCAATTTCTAGCAGCTCTAGCTGATACTTTAAAAGCACCAAAACCAGTAATATTAACTTCTCTACCACCTTTTAATTCAGCAGTAACAGTATCTATCATAGAAGATAGAGTTTTAGAAACAGCATCTTGGCTTAACCCAGCAGCTGTAGCAACAGCTTTTATAAAATCTTGTTTTTTCATAATAAAAAATTATTAATAAATATAAAACACTAGTATTCTAGCAAGCTTTAAGTAATATGCAAATTTTTTTTTAACTTTTTTTATTTTTTTTACCTTAAATAAGCGATAATTTAATACGAAAAACTGTAAAATGGCTTATTTAAAGGAAAATACTAATATTAATTACTATAAATAGAATACTTTAACATATCCAAAAAATCTGTATTGTCGAGCTCTGTACTCAAATTTTGCTTATAATTTCACACTTGGGCTGAGGAAATAATAGTAGTTTCTGGTCTAGTAAAAAATTCTCAACTATTATTAGCTTTTAAATTATATTTTAAATTAATATTTCAAATATTTAATAAAACTAAATAATTTCAATCCGAACCTTGTAAAAATGTATTTACCTCTACATCATCTATTTGATTAAAGGTTCTAGAGCTAGAATCTACAGTTTTTAAAAGTCATGTAGTAGAAACTCAAGATATACTTCAAATTCATGATATTCATTTTTCTTTCCCTATTATATTCCAAGCTACATCTCAAGATAATATAGTTAAATCAATAGAAATAGCCTTATTATCTCAGACATCATCCTTATAAAAGAGAGGTATAATATTATATCATATTGACCCAATTGTTCATGTATAAGAATTAGTTTTAGATCACATATCATATGAAATAAGTACATCTTTAGCAGCCTTGAATTCAGTTCTATTTAAGGGATTCTCAGCTAATAATATAGAACGGTCATTATTATTATCTATATTTTCATAATAACCATATCCCTCTTTCTTTATCTTTAATAATGCTAGTTCTTGTGCAGATTCTGCTCATGCATATACTTTTATATAGTCTCACATTGCCCTATTATCCTTCATTTCATTCAAAACAAGGTTAAAGATACCAATTGATAAAACTAGTAAAAATCAAATTATAAGCAAAGCCATAATTACTGAATATCCAGAGGATTTATTTATATTTTTCATAATATTATTTTATTCCCTCTCCTTACAAGGGAGGGGGCTAGGGGGTGGGTTTAAAATGGTCTTTCACTAACTGTAGTCTGAAAAATCAATTCACTTTCTTCTATTAGATTTGATTTTACTCATTTTTTCATAGCTGGTTGTATAACTATATTCATAGTGACTTTTGGGATATAATCTTTTGAATAGTAAAAGTTTAATTCTTTAACTGAGACAAAACTATTTGTTAATGGTCATTTACCCAAACTATAGATAACACAATGTTTATCAATTCATGAACATTGATTAGCTATATCAGTAGCTCTGATGTAATTTCAAGGATTAGTAGTATTTTCAAAAGCTAAATAGTATTCATTTAATGATTTAGTACATAACTTAGTCCCCGTTTTATAATTTTCTGGAAATAAAGAATAAATACAAGAAGGATCACCAGTAGGAGCTACCCACTTAATACCATTCTTCCTAACATCTTCAGCTATAGTATTAGTCACATTTTTTATATTCTCCTGCATCATTCTATTTATATCAGATTTCATAGTTATATCTGTACTTACTATATATATCCAAATAATCGAAATAACCATAATAGAAAAAATAGTAATAGATACCAATACTTCTACTAGGGTAAATGCCTTAAAATGTAATTTATTATTTTTCATTATATATAATTAATTATAACCTTTTCCAATCAGCAATTATAGAGTTTACTTCAAATTCATGATATCATCTAATATACCATATGACTTTAGATTTAAGCAAAAATGCATCTTCTATTATTTCAGTTATTCCTGAATCGCTATATTTAACTTCTTCTATACTTATATATTTATAAAATCTAGTTTGAATATTTCCAGGAGCACTACAGTCATAAGTATATCTATTATGAGAGTCTATACATAACCTATAATCATCCATATTTCATAATTCTCACTCTCATTCTACAAAAGTAGTTAATTCATTTACATCTATTATAGAAGCATTAGCAAATGTAGAGTAATTATTTTCTATTTTATAGTATGATCCGGTAGAAAATTTATCAGTATTACTATAAGTAGTTCAGTCAGGATTTTTTAAATTATATGGTTTTATCATTTTATAATTACTGTCCCTAATATTTCTAACAAGTTCTAGTTGTTCACGCGCTAAATTAGAAGCTATTATATAATTTGCATTATAATCATTTACTCTAAGAGTAGATGAAATAACAGCATATACACTAGTTATTCAGAGCGAAAATATAAATATACCTACCAATATTTCAATTATCGAGAATGCTTTTTTATTACTTTTTTTCATATTTTGTGTAGTCCTCCCCCTCCTTACAAGGGAGGGGCTAGGGGTGGGTTAAATTTTAATAATCAATTATATTCGTAAGAGTAAAATAGGAAATAGACTTGTTAAGATTAGGAGAACTAGATCATTTGTATGAAAAATCAATATCAATACTCTCACTATCAGGCAGAGTTATATTTATAGGAATCATTGGCGAACCTCATCATCTAAAATATTTTATATCTCAAGTAATCGCTTCAAAATAAAATAAAAAATTATTATTAGAATCAATTGAATCAATTTGTATTCATTTTTTTAGAGTTAAAGTTTTTAATAATTTAGTATCTACTGTTTCTAAATGATTAATATTATTATCTAAAATATTATATGGATATGAAAATACCTGTATAGTATTATTTCATAATGTACTAGTATCAAAATATACTCAAATAGAAACATTTGAAGAACTTCAAACAGCTCCATTTATAGCCATGTTTCTAGATTCATATATAACTTGAGATATTTCCCTTGAAGTTACTTTTAGTTTTGCTTTATTTTGGTAATAATTATATGGAGCATAACTTGCCATAGTTAAAACGGCAACTATTGTAATAGCTATCATTAACTCTATTAATGTAAAGGCTCTTCTCCTATTCATAAGTATTTATAATAAAAATCTTTTATAGTTTTAGAATACAAAAAAAACTAAAAATTTCAATAAATTTTTAGTTTTTAATTTTCTTTATTTATCCAACAGTTTGAGTTACTTTTAATATTGCTCAAAGTATTGCATAAGCAAACCATAATACAAATATTGATGCTAATATAATAGCTAATGGTTCTACCCATTTAGTAAGATTAGATAATGAGTAATCTACTTCTTTTGTATATTGGGCATTTAATTTTTTTGATATAGATTCTAAATTTGCTGTCCTTTCTCATACTGATAACATTTGTAAATAATCAGCTGGAAAATATAATTTTTCTGGATCTACTTCTTCCATAGCTTTGACTATTTGTGATCATGAAGATACTTTTATGATTATCTCATCAAATAATGCTTCATAAATTGAATTATTTGTAGATTTTCAAATCAATGTGAGAGTTTTTATTATATTTACTCAAGATCAAACTAAGTTACCTAAAGTAGAAGCTATATTTGATAAAATATAATTCCTATAAACTCTTCAAATCAACGGTAATCAAAATAGAAAATCCTCTATTGCTTTTTTCCCATTTACAGTATTTTTATATCAAAGTATAAATACGAAAAACGAAGCAAAAGATAAAAATAATAGTCACATATTTCCAATTATAAAATCAGATGTATTTATTAATAATTTAGTAGAAGTAGGTAATTCTACCTCTGCAGTATCAAATAATGGTTTAATCTCAGGAATAACAAATGTTAAAACTATAAATAATGCCAAAAATAAAAATAAGAATATAATAACTGGATAAGTTAACGACCCTTTTACTTTATTTCTCAAATCATGTACTTTTTTTAAATCATCACTTATTTTTAATAAAGCTGATGATAATGACCCAGTTGTTTCCCCTGCTTCAATAACAGAAATTTCTGAATTAGAAAAAATATCAGGCATTTTTTTCATTGCTTTTGAAAATGAATCTCAAGAAGCAATAAAAGTAATTAGTTCTAATATTTTTTCCTTGAAATAAACGCTTGTTATTTTTGTTTCTACTGATTCTAAAGTTTCAACAATAGATACTCATCATTCTAGCATAACTGATAAGTATTCATAAAAATTATATTTATCAGTAAGTGATACCTTTTTGAATAATATAATTTGTTTATTTCAAGAATTTTTTGTATTTTTATTTTCCATATTTTTTTATAATTATTTCCTAACTATTTATTTTATTAGTTCTAGAAATACGATTAATTATATATTATTTTTAAAGGTATAGATACATTAAAAGAATTATCAGTTTTTCCATAAGGAAAAGTAAATGATTCTAGAAAAAAGTTATATTTTGACTTACTAGAAGTTAAAAAGTCTAATATTTCTTTTAATCTTTTCTCATTTGGTATTTTAATACTTAAATTAACAGATGTTTCCTTAAATCAAATTTCTGTTTCACTAGCTTCTCAGATAGATATAGCTCTTATAAAAGCTACTCAATCCAAACCATTTGTACGTTCTATGTATGAGTATAAGTAATCAATAATCTCATCTTCATTGATTTCTACACTATATTTTCACATATTATCTTGTGAATTTATTATTTCACTCTTAAGAGTATTTAATTCCCCTAATTTTACTTTTTTTGAACTTAATTCATTAGCATAAGTTTCTTTTAAATCAAGATTTTCTTGTAAGTTTACTACTTGGTCTTTAGTTACTAAAACCAAAATAAATAAAGTCACCAAAATAATTAGGTAGGAAACAAATTTATTATTTTTATTTTGAACTTGCATAAGTTATTAGTTATAATATATATTAGTTTTATTTTATAGTAAGATAATTATTTAATTATGAATTTAGCGCTAAATTTCATATTATCCATTCATTCAACACTATTTATAAATGATAAATTAAATAATCATTTAGAATCATTTCTATATTTTTCTATAAAATCCCTAGTTTTTTGAAAAGCAATTCATTTATTATCTGAAACTACTTTAACGCTTGTAGATATTTCTCATTTTGCAATAGCAAAACCAGTAAATTCTAAATTATACTTATCTTCTATAATTTTCATATGACTTATATAAGTATTAACATTATTCATCAACTCATATGATTTAATTACTTCTTTATTTAATTCAAGTAGAGAGTAAATCTGTAAATTTTTATCTGATTCTACTTCAGATATATTAGACTCTATAGAACTAATATCTGCCTTATAAGTCTCTATATCACTCAAAAGATAGTTATTATAAAAAAACAGGCCTGTACTAGCTGCTACAACTATTAGAAGAAATGCTATACTAGATATATTAGCAAACCTAGATTTCTTTGGTTGGATATTAACTTCTGTCATAATTATTTATTTAAATTATATATATAACTATTATAGCATATAAAAAAGATATAAACAAAAAAACAAGATTGACTTTTGCTTAAAAATCAATCTTGTTGTATTTTCTAAAAAATTATTTTGCATTTAATATATTAAATACAAAGTCAGATATAGGTCCAGCTAGGTATATAATTACTAATCAAGCTAAGGCATATATAATAATCATTTTAGATTTTTTTGCCTTTTCTTCATCTCACATTCAAGTAAGTAAGTTAAATCAAGCATAGATAATAATCAATACTGATATTAACATCAAAAATCATAAAATAAATCTAACTACATCCTGAATATACTGTGAGGCAGTCCTTTTTGTTTCTATTGCTTTCACTGTTTCTACAGCCTTTAGTCACTCTTCTAATCAACCTTTATTATCATAAGGATTTGTTGTTGTTTGATTTGAAAATATAGAACTTGAAGAAGAATAGGTATTAGCATAAAAAAATGAAAAAGAAATTAGTAATAAGGAAATTATAGATAAAAAATATTTCATACAGAAAGTTATTAAGTATTAAAAACTATAAAGATTATAAAAAATATTTTCATAAAATCAAAAAAATATATAAACTAGAATTATAAATTTAAAAAATATTTAAAAAATATGAATTATAAAATTGTATTAACATATTTAACTCTTGCAGTATATACATTAGCATCTCATTATCTAAGTGGCTATTACTGAGCATTAAAGTTTATTTTATCTCTAATCATATATACTCTAGTTTTTTATTCTCTACACTATATCTGGTCAAAAATAAGAAAAAAAGCATTAATGTATTTTAGTGTTTTTATAAATTATTTTTTAATGAGAGTTAGTATTTTTTTGTTATTTATTACTGTATTTTTTGGATGATTAACATATCTATCAAATGAAGTTTATCCAGCTCCTATGCCAGAATATACCATAACTAATTGAACAAAAACAATCAAATTTCAAGCTATGAGTCATATTTGAACTGAAAATTTTTATAATACTGTTGCTGAGAACCTAACAAAATATAAAGAAGCATGATGAGTTTATTTTTATGAATGAGTAAAGCCCTGAACTGAAGAAAATTTAGAAAAATTTAATAAAGCAATATGAATAGAATTTGATGAAGATTTATATGAAAATTTTTCTAAACTATACTGAGTTACAAATCAAAATAATGAAGATTTCTTCTGACTAGTTAATAATCTAGATTTCAATATAGATTTAAATATGGATGAAATAATGTTATTATATGAAATAAAAATAGATTCTAAACCAGAATGAGAAAAAGAATTTGAAAATAAGTTACCTATTGATGCTAACAAAACTATCTTAGAGACTCTATCTACATTAAATGATAAACAATTAAGAATATTAATATACATAAACCAGGCAATACTAAACTTTATTATGTCTAGTGAATGAACTCAAGGATTTTTAAGCGATAATTTCACAAACAAAGATCTATTTGATGTAATACTAGATGAAAGGAATGAAGTTCTAACAAAAGCTATCATTGAATCTGAATATGAAAAAATTTATATTACTTATGGCTTGCTACATTTTGACTGAGTATTTAAATTATTAAAAGAAACTGATCCTAAGTGGCAAATAAGTTCTGTACAAAATTTATATCCAATAAAAAACTAGAATTATTTTAATTCTAGTTTTTTCTTACATAGGAAGTATTTTAGGAAATTTTCATTGTTCAATCTTTCATCACTTTATGATTCTTTTAGACATTGTACCCTTGTCATAATAAAATAATTTTAAATCTTTTGATAAATTTGTAATATTTTTTAACTCTAGATAGAACTCTACATATGGATTCAAATTTTTAAACACATCCTTATTATCTGAGAACTCCATATAATTATTTTGTCTAAATGAAAATCAGTTAGAATAATGATTAGTTTTTAAAAAATTATATTTTAAATAAAAATAATTATCATGAAAAAACATTTCATAAACCCTTTTATGATTAATTTTATTAACAAAATCAACCAGTCTGTACATAAATGATGGAGTTAATAATTTTCTTGATTCTATACCATCGTCACCAAATACATCAAACTCCTTTTCAAAATCTATATTTTCTAATTTAATTCTCTTTTTTTCTCTAAAATATGAAAAAATAAACCAAATTACAAAAAACATTCAGATTAAAAAAGTTATAGAAATCTCTAAATTATTTTTAACTAATTCCCAGAATTCTACTAGATATCAATCTGAATTTTCATCTCAAGAAATTGCATTTAAAAATCAAAATATAATTGCTGCTTGTATTCATAAAACCTTTAAAGTTCTTTTTTTATAATTATCAGAAATATCTTCCAAAAGTTTAATAGATTTTTTTATAACATATCTAGGATTCTTAAAATTAACTTTCATTAAATAACAATGATTTGTTACCACATAATATGTTTGTGTTCCATTTTTAGTCCTACGTGTTCTTTTCTCAGATGCTTTAAATTCACATCATGTAATTTCTATACTTTTGTTATTTTCTCAAAGAATATATTTTATACTATCCTCTACTAAATCAACACGAGTATATTTTTCTAAAAATCACTTCTTTTTTAAATCACTAAATGAATCTTTAAAATAAGCTCATCATTTTGAATATTTAATATTAGAATTCATACTTTTAACAAATTCAGGAACAACATTTGATTTTATTGATTTTGTTTCTTTTGAAAACATTGATAAAATCCAAAATCATAAACCCATAAATATTAAAGAAATAAAAAATGCAAAAACAGCAGAAATCATTATCATTTCTGAGTTTTTAGAAGAGTATAAATAAATAGATATAGAAGAAACTATAAAAATAATTAATGTAAATATCTGTATTATTCTTTTCCATTTTCTATTCTTTTTTCTATAAGAATCTATTTCTGCTAAAATTAATTGAATATCTTCTCTATTAAAAAATTTATTCAAAAAAGAAACATCCTTTGCCGTAAGCAAAGGATATTTTTTCATCATTTTAGTAAAATCTAAATTTTGCATTTTCTAAAAATTATTTAGCGAATAATTCTTTAGCATCAAGTGATTCTTTTGATTCTGCTGATGCCTCAAACATATCATATTTTTTAAGATTCATCATTCCAGCAACTACATTTGAAGGAAACATTTCTTTAAGATCCATTAAAGCTTTAACTGCAGCATTATATGCTCTTCTAGCCGCCTGCATTTTATCTTCCATTTCAGTCCATTCATTTTGAAGATTGATAAAATTTTGATTTGCTTTTAAATCTGGATAATTTTCAGATAATGCAAAAATTGATTTCAAAGTCCCTGAAAGCATATTTTCATTTTGTAATTTATCCTTAGTCATTTCTTGTCACGACATAGCACTTGATCTCAGTTTAGTTACTCATTCTAAAAGTTCTTTTTCATGACTAGCATATTGTTTTACAACCTCAACTAGATTTGGAATTAAATCATATCTATTTTGGAACATAGTATCTATAGCTGAAACATTTTCTTCAACTAAATTTTTAGTTTTTATAACATTATTATAAATAGTAACAAACATAACAACTAATACAACTACAACTATTGACGTAATAATTAATGACATATTTTTTTATGTAAAAAAGTAAATTAATATAATTATAATATATTTATTATATATATCAAAATATTTTGACTAATAATGTATTAAAATAACTACTAAGTAAAAAAAATATGGACTTAGATTCTAATCCCTCCCCTTTCACTTCGTTACAGGTTCTCCCTTTGAAAAAGGGAGAAATTTCTTCCCTTTCCAAGGGAAGTCCCCGCAGGGGGATGGGTTAATATATGAGTACATAACAATTACCATGTAATTACTTTTACAATAATTTCTCAAATACCTCTTTCTTATCAGTTTTTTCCCAACTAACATCATCTCTACCAAAATGTCCTCACGTCGCTGTTTTTCTATAAATAGGTTTTTTTAAATCTAACATAGATATAATTCCATCTGGTGACAAATCAAAATTTTCCTCTATTGCTTTAATTATTTTTTCTATTTCTACTTTTTCAGTATCAAAAGTATTTATATGAATACTTACAGGTTGTACGACTCAGATAGCATATCAAAGCTGTATTTCACATCTCTCACAAACTCCTGAAGCTACAATATTTTTGGCTAAATACCTAGCTATATATGCCCCACTCCTATCTACTTTTGATGGATCTTTTCAAGAGAATGCTCAACCTCAATGTCTACCTAATCAACCATAAGTATCTACGATTATTTTCCTACCTGTTAATCAACAATCTCCTTTTGGCCCTCAAATAACAAATCTACCTGTAGGATTTATATGTAATATAGTATTATCATCTAATAAATCTCAAACAACTGGTTTTATAACTTCTTTTAATATTCATTCTTGTAATTCTTCTAAACTAACACTTTCCTTGTGTTGATTTGATACAACTATAGTATCAACTCTTTTTGGTATATGATTTTCAAACTCAATAGTAACCTGAGCCTTAGCATCTGGTAACAAATAATCCAATGTTTTATTTTTTCTTACTTCTTCAAGTTTTTTAATTAGCTTATGAGCCAAACTAATAGATAAAGGTAAAAAATTTTCTGTTTCATTGGTAGCATAACCAAACATTATTCATTGATCTCAAGCTCATCCAGTATCTACTCACTGAGCTATATCTGGTGATTGAGTATTTATTAATAAATGTACTCATATTTCATCTCAATTAAAACAGGCTTCTGTTTCATTATAACCAATTTCATTAACTGTTTTTCTAACAATATCTGTATAATTAACATTTGCTTTTGTAGTTATTTCTCAACTAACAATTACTGTTCAAGTTGTAACTAAAGTTTCACATGCTACTTTAGAATTTGGGTCTTCTGCTAAACAAGCATCAAGTATTGCATCACTTATTTGGTCACACATTTTATCCGGGTGTCCTTCTGAAACTGATTCAGAAGTTATTAAATGTTTCATAAAAAATTATCATTAAAAAAATATACTTCCCAATTTTAGGAAAGTATATTTTATGAATTTATAACTCTATCTTGATTTTTTTCTCTCAATAAAAGAAAAAATCACAAGTGGATATTAGAAACGTATAATATATCTTTCCCAAAATGGGTAGGATGTAGCACCTTATCAATAAAGACAGGTTGCTGGAGTAATATTAACGGGCCTATTCCCTTTTACTCACTCTTGATATTAACCAAGTAAACTGATTATATATAAATTATCATTTTAGCAAATTTTTATTTATGTTTTATCAAAAAATAGTTATATTACATTATATTATTTAATAAAATAAAAAAATGGAAACAAACTCTACAATTATATTTTTTGATACAGAAACTACAGGTATACTTAATGATGATAAATGAAATACAATATCTAACTGAGATTTAATCCAATTAGCATATAGAAAATTAGAAAATTGAGAAAAAACTGATGAAAATCTATTTTTTAATACAGATACAGAAATAGAAATATGAGCAATAGCAGTTCATAATATATATAAAGAATTATTAGTTAAAAAAACAAATGGTGAATATTTAAACGATGAGGATAGAAGCAAGTTGTCTACTGTGTTCAATGAATGAATTTCTGTAGCTCATAACTTAGATTTTGATTTAGATGTTTTAGATAATTCAAATATTTCATACTGAGAAAGGCTTATTGATACATTAAAAGTTGCAAAAGTATTATGGTCAGAATGAGTATTAATTAATAGTAATTGAAAAGCTCCTGAATATGTAAATTTACAGTATTTAAGATTTTTCTTTGAACTATACAAGATTATAGATTCAGATGGAAATGAAGAAAAAACAACAGCTCATGACGCATTTTGAGATGTAGTTGTTTTAGAAAATGTTTTCTACAAACTTTTTGAAATAATAAAAAATAAATTAAACATATCTGATGATGAAGTATTAGAAAAAATGCAGGCAATGACAGCTAAAGAATTCATACTAATAAAAACAATGAGAATATGAAAATATAGAGGTAAAACTTTTGAAGAAGTAGCTAAGATTGATAGAGGATATTTAGAATGGATAGTCTGAGCTGATTTTACTCCAGACATCAAGTATACTTGTCAGGTTTGGCTTGGAGAAATAGAAGATGAAAAATTCTTTGAAGATTAAAAAAGAAGCAATAAATTGCTTCTTTTTTTAATAGCTATTCCTTATAAAATATACTACTAACATACAAATAAGATCATATAAAATATATAAACATAATAAAAGTAAAACCTAGAGTAAGTGCTACATCAAAAAATAAATGAAGTAATATACTAACCAGTAATCAATATGAAAATATTTTTAAATAAGATAAACTTAAATCTTTTTCTCTATACAGTAATAAAGCTTTAGAAAAATAATAAGCGACAACTGAACTTGAGAGAACATGAACAATTACTGAAAATAATGATCTTCAAAAATATATTTGTACTAATTCCGAAGTCAAACCATAACTGATATAATAGTTATATAAATATAACATATTCTCTATCAAACTAAATCATAATGCTACAAATATTGCATATAAAACTCAATCTTTTATAGAATTTATACTTAAAACACTTGATTGTAAAAAATTAAAATGCTTACTTGATTCTTCTATAAAAGCTACAACTAAATAGTAAAAAATTATTAATCAAAATGAATTAAATATTATAGTTCAAAATGATATAGGTTCAGAAATTGCAAAATCTACTCTAGAAAAAACTAAACTTAATAAGAATACAATTAATGATAAAAAAGCTATGAATACAAGAAAAACTAATACGTTTTTCATATATATTTTCATAATTTTTTTAAATTTATGAGCAAATCATCATAATAAAAATGAAAACAGTATAATAATGAATAAAAATAGAGTCATAGATACTCCAAACTCTAAACTTGAAAATATTCACTTAACTTGAGATACAAAATGAAAAATATTTAAATATTTAAAATTAATTATTTCTAATATTTTGTCCATATACAAAATAGGAACTACAGCCAAAGCTCATCAAATAATTCCAACAAAAAATCTCTTTTTATTCAAAGGATTATCATCTATATATGAAAAAATATATGCCCAAATAACTATTGGAAAAAATGATATCAAAGCTAGGATTATGTAAATAAATGTATTTTCTAACATAAAAAAATTACTCTAAAATTTTAAATTTAAAGTAATTATATATATTTTTAATATTTTATCTAAATATTTTACGCTATTTTTTAATCCCAATATCAACCATCATATAAACTAGCCCTTATCTCATTTAATATTCATCATGTTTTTTCTTTTACATCATCCTGTTGAGAAGAACAATCTATACTAGCTTGTGAATCTCACTCTACAATTAAATTTGCTTCCGTTAATCAACTTATCTGTTCTCCACCTTCATCACTCATAATATAATATTTAAAAATTAATTATTTATATAATATATAAATAAAATAAAAATCAAGATAATAAACAAAAAACTAGCGATAATCTGCTAGTTTTTTAAAATTTTATTCGAATATTGATTTAATTGATTAAATCATGTACAGAATAAACCCCTTTTTTATGGTCTTCGAGAAAA
>CAXBVF010000013.1:0-20219 GCA_963979005.1 uncultured Candidatus Altimarinota bacterium
AGGTCAGTAAACATCATATGATACTGGTTCAAATTTTTCTCAGTCAGCTCTCAAAATAGGTAATCATTTTTGAAAGCCATTATTAAGAATCTTAACTATCTCATTAGTTGTATCTGAAGATTTTAAATCAGCTTCATCAAAAACTAAAGTTCATTTTACTTTTTCAAGTATTCTGAATAAAGCAGGTGTACTAATTCATCCATTTACCATTATTGGATAATGACAAAGACTTCAAATAGTCTTTAAAAATCTACTTTTTCAAGTTCAATAATCTCAGATTACTCTAAGATATGGAACTTCAGAGAATTTAGGAAAGAAATATGTCATAATAACATAGTATACACAAATGATTTCTAGTTCTTCCTGTATATCTACATATTTATTAATAAAAGTCCTAATATCATCAATTAATTGAATTTCTGAGCCATATTCTTCAAGACTACAAGGAAATAATATTACAGAGTTGCTAATATAAGTAGAATCCGATTTTACAGGATAGTATAAAGTATTTTTCAACTTTATGTTACTTTTCAAAGATACATTATTTGTAGTTCTGTTAAACTCTATAAATCTAGTTTTATTTCAATCAAATAGAGTATCAATTATTTTATTCTCAGTAGTTGCAGTTATTAAAACTTTACTAGAAGAATCTGTTTTTTTATTTTCTTCTTTTTCAGGACTATTGTTTTCAAAGAATTCATCTAATGATTTTAAAGATTCATCTTTGATTTCAGTTAGTAAATTTTCCATAATAAATATATGGTTAAATAAATAAAAAATTAGTTTTTAGCTTATTTATAGCTTCTTTATTAGTTAAATTAAAAAGCTTAGCTGTAAACTCTATTGGGGTTCATCAAACTTTACATCAGTAACAGTAAAATGAATTAGTTTTATTATAGATTTGAAAACTAGCTCTATTATCATCATGTAACGGACATTTTAATGACTTATTACCTCTAATAAAGGAATTAGTAAATTTTACTATAACATGTTCAATATCAAGATTCTTAACTTTATCAATAACTTCCTTAGAAAGATTGTCTTTATTAAAAACCTTCTTATTTGTATATTTAAGATCATAAAGGTATTCTAAATCTTTAATTAATCTTCTAGTATCTTCAAGCTTTGTTCATCAAGCTTTAATATATATTATAAATTCAAAAAATATTTTTTGTAGTTCATCAAAAGAATAGTAAACTTCAGAATTTATTAACTTTGTCATATATTGAACTAAGTTACCTTTATGAAATTTTTCTTCTTTAGATTTATCACTAATCATAGTTTTTAAATCTTCATTACTTAATATAGAAAGCATTTTTCTTTCTACTTCATATCTACTATCTGTATTTTGTAGATATATTTCTTCTTCAGGTTTAATGGTCATCCAACAATCATTTAGAATGTAAATCTTTTAGAATACAATCTAAGGAACTTGATACTCTTTCAGAGAAATCATCAGACTCTTCAAACTCAATAGAAACAATTAACTGTATATTATCTCACATAGTGGAAATAATTAGATTTGTTTAGGCCTAATCAAACAAAAATAAAAAGCACTCTAATTAAAGTGTGCTTCATATAATATGTAAAAATACCTTAGTAATCAAGTATTATAGCCAATAATATTCGTAATATTCATTCCGAAATACCTATTTTTGTATTTCTAGATAAGATTCTTCAGAAATAAAGAATTCACCTGTTAAAATAGGTTTTAATTCATTAATATCTAATATTTGTTTATTTTTCTTTCTTAATATTTCACGTATTTGTCATTCCGAAAAATTAGTAGTATCTATCTTTTTAAAATCATTAGAATTACTTATAATATACATTATCATATCTTGATAACTTACACTATATGATCATTTTTTCTTCAATTTGTAAAATAATCTAATTAATTCTCATGGTTTACTTGTTGATTTTCAATCAATAACTATATCTCAAATTTTTAAAACATCATTTATATATGTGGAGTATATTTTTTTATCTCTAATTTCCTCTTTTTGTTCTTCTTGAATATTAGTAAATAATTTTCTATCAATATCTACTAAATCTGAGATAATAAATTTAATTTTTCAATCTATTATCATTACATTCTTTAATTTTAAATTATTTGAATCCTGTAAATTATTTAATAAAAAATAAATAAACTTCTTATCTGTATTTATAATATCATCAAATTTATATATAAGTTCAATTTCACCTGAAAAACTTTTTTTAGTTAATAAAGTTTTGTCTATTTCCTCAAAAACTTCTTTTCAAATAATATCCTTACTTTCTTTTCAATTTCATAATTCAGACTTTAAAATATCAAATAAATAATGTATAAAATATCATCATGCATGAACATATAAATCCAATTTTAATATATCTCCTTCATTTTCATAAAATTTATAAAAATCTTTATCATCAAATAATTCTCTAGTATCATATTTAGAATTATGCATAGATAAAGCTCAATTTCCTATATTGAAATATCATATTTTATGCTTATTTATAATTTTTTTTAATGCCTTATTATCAGCAATATAATCATTTAAAGATATATGAAGCATATTAATATCATATAAATCCAAAAAAGAATTTTTAAAAAACAAATAAGAATCCAATGATTTTATACTATATCAGTCCTTTATATCAATAAGAGTTACTCAGTTATAAGAAAATTGTTTATACGAATAGTAATATATTAAATTTAATATTTTATCTAAATTTATACTCTTAATTATTTTATTTTCCAGATCATTTTCAGGCTCCTCAATTAATTTTATTACCAATTCTTTACAGTAATCAAATAAGTCCTTCTCAATACTTGTTTTACTATGACCCCAATCATTTTCCCATGAATGAAGTATATTATTAATATAACCCGCTAGTTCATTATTTTCCATTGCTAGAACAAATATAATTGCCTTATTAAGTTCTTCTATGTCTAGTCAATTTGATCTGAAAGAAAGTAAATTTTTTATATTAAATTTATCTAACTTTGTTAATTTATACATAATCTCATATTATTAAATTAAACACATATATATTAAATTGTAAATAAGTATATTTAAAAGTTAATAACTTGCAAAAATACATTTTTAATATATATTTAAAATAAAATATTAACTAAGTAAAACATAATAAAAAATGAATGAATTGGTATTATCAAATATACAAGAAAATAAGACCAAAATTTTATTACATCTTGAAATATATAGTTATGCGGAGGTTAAATTATTTAATGATTGGCGTGAAAAGAAGTTTAAAAATCCTAAATGAAAAATACGTTTAGCTACTATGTTTTCATGAATTTGAGCAGTAGAACAAGCATTAAAAAGACTTAAAATTGATACTGAAATTATTTTTGCAAGTGATATTGATAAATTTGCAAAAGAAAGTTACTTTTCAAATTATAATATTACTGATAATCAATGGTATAATGACGTTTATGATATAAAATGAGAAAAATATAAATGAAAAATTGATTTACTTGTATGAGGTAGTCCTTGTCAATCATTTTCCATGGTATGAAAAAGAAGATGATTTAATGATACTAGATGAACACTTTTTTATGAATTTGCAAGAGTTGTAAAGGAAAGCCAGCCTAAAGTTTTTATATACGAAAATGTAAAATGATTAATTAATCATGATAAGTGAAATACATTTGAAACAATTAAAGCTACCTTTGATGAATTATGATATAAATATTTTTATAAAGTATTAAATTCAAAAGATTATTGAATGCCTCAACATAGAGAAAGAATATTTGTTATTGGATTTAAGGATCATTCAGTAGATTTTAAATTTCCAACACCAGTAAAACTTGAACACTCTATGCAAGATTTTCTTGAAGATTATATTGATTCTAAATATTATTTAAAAGAAAAAGGTGTGAAATTCGTTACAAGCACAAAGAATAATAAAAAAAGATATACACAAATAAATTGAGACATAGCATTATGTCAAAAAGCAAATCAACAATTTAATCGGCATTGAGATTTTATTTTTGAAAAATCTAATGATGATGATTTTGATCATTTTATTTTTAATGTAAATGAAGTAGAAGAAAAATACTACCTTTCAGATAAAGTTAAAAAATATGTATTAGCATATTGAACTAAAAATTTTAGAACAAATAGTAATGCTACAGATTTAGAAATAGCTCGTCCTCTTCTACAAAGTATGCACAAAATGCATAGAGCATGAGTAGATAATTATGTTACTCATAATGAATGAAAAATAAGAAAATTAACTCCTAGAGAATGTTTGAGATTAATGTGATTTTGAGATGAATTTAAACAAGTAGTAAGTGATACTCAACTTTATAGACAGGCATGAAATAGTATTGTTGTAGATGTTCTAATTTCATTGTTAAAACAAATGGATATTACCCTTTACTCAGAATAAATATGAACGATTATCAAAAAATACATATAGATTGAAACGAATATTATATTATTGATTCAATTCAAAACTTTAGGGCTGAAGACAGCTTTATTCATATAAAAAATAAGCTATCAGAATATAATTGACATGGTGAATCAAAAAAACATATAGGAACATATAATTGAGATATATGAGAAAGTAGGTCAGATTTTTTCAATTATTCCAATTGGTGATTAGAACATTATGATAAGGAATATTTTAATACTAATAATAAAAAGAAGAAAACATTTAAATCTGCAAAGGAAAATGGTGCTTTAATAAGTGAAAATAGATGTTTTTTTAGCACATCTAATTTAAAAAAATATCTAAATGATGCAAAAACAGAGTATTTTACCAAAGAACAACATTATCACAAAAATATTAATGAATTCTATGATGAAAGATTAGATAAAGTAAATAGTATTATTGAAAATCAAAAATTTTTTAGTATATATGATGCATCAGACAATCTTTCACAAAAACAAAACAGAGGTTATATACGTTCTGATGATGATATTTGGAAACTATGGAGAGAATTAATATTACCCGGTATTAGTTATTTATCTATTCTTAAATTAGTCCCAATAGATAATGAAAATTCAGAACCATTATTTTACTTTAGAATATTTTTGGATTATCAATTTAAATCTTTTGTTCACCCAAAATCATTGAAATCTAATAAAGAAATAGAAGAAACTTCAATAAATTTATGAAACAAACGTATTAATAGAATAGGTGCTGAAAAGTATAGGAAAGATGTAATTAATTATATGCCTCAATGTCCATTTAGTAAAATAACAGATGAAAGATTACTTATAGCAAGTCATATTAAACCTTATAAGACTTGTATAGACGATAATAATATTAATGAAGCTATTGATTATCTAAATTGATTAACTCTTTCACCAACATACGATAAACTTTTTGATCAATGATATATAACTTTTACTGATAAGTGAGAATTAATATGTTGAACTCTTATAGCTCAATACACTTGGGCAAAACTAAATATAAATCCAAATTCTAAAAATATTATGAGAATATTTCCTGAAAATAGAGAAAAATATTTAGATTATCATAGAAAATATATATTTCAAGATAATTTTGAAGAATTATTATAATAATATACTCATTAATATTTCAACAAATGAAAACGCTACTTTCAAAAATAGATTTTTATAAATCCATAGTTTTATTATTATTAATTATTATTGCAATTTGAATATGGACAATTGCGGATGATGTTAGCTCTATTAAATATAGAATGATAAATAATAGTTCTAATGATATAAGCTGATCACTATATGACATAAATTCAACATTAGATAATATTGAAAACTACTCATCTAGTATTGATAGTTGAATTTATCAATTAGAAAAGAAAATTAAAAATGTTGATGATCAATTATGGAGTATTGAAAATAATTGAATAAGAATTAAATAATAATAAAAAGACTCAGAGAATGAACTCTAAGTTTTTTTTTTCGTTCTTTTATAAGCTTATTTTTTACCTTAATATTAAAATTAATCCTTTTTCTCTCATTTATGATTGAACCCGTCATAATTATCCACAATCATCTGCCAAAAATTAGTTCTTAAGTGAAAAATTTCTTCTCTCTCAGTATCACTTAAATTTGGATATATTTCATCAAATCTTTTCTTATATTTTTTATAATCTAACATAGTTTTATTATTAGAAATATTATTTTTTTCATTCAATCTCTAAAAAATACCACCTTTCTAGAAATAAATATAGCTCTTCAATTAATTCATCTCAATCTCAAACAGGAAAATCAGGATAATCTTTTTTAAACATTTCCTTATATTTAGAAAGATCAATATCTAATCTACTCATAATTATAAATTAAAATAATAAAATACAAAAAAGACTCAGAGAAATAATCTCTAAGTCTTTTTAACTTTAGTAATCAGTTTAATATTATATGAATTTACATCCATATATTGGTGGAGCTAGACGGATTTGAACCGACGTCCCTAAAGGCTAGAGAAACATTTCTACTATCATATTTTATTTTAATAATTAAGTGAATATAAAATAAACAAAAAGCTCACTTAATAATTTAATCTATTAATATTTTTAAAAAACAAGACTAAATCAAACCCGTTTTATAAAAAACTCTTATTTAATAAGTTTATATCTCTCCAAGAGTGGGGATTTCAATAAACTGT
Organism: uncultured Candidatus Altimarinota bacterium; assembly: GCA_963979005.1. Taxonomy (GTDB): domain Bacteria; phylum Patescibacteriota; class Gracilibacteria; order BD1-5; family UBA6164; genus UBA6164. The sequence continues at coordinate 6,604 of CAXBVF010000013.1, forward strand.
GTAGTAGGCCAATCGGCACTCATCGACATGCGAAGACTACATCACTATCACCAATTTAGGCAGTAGCGAATGCTGGAGTTTTAAATCCAGCTGCAAAGTTAGCTAGGCTAGCTTTTGCTCTGTTATAAGTATTTTGACTTATTATTGTTTAGATTGATTAAGGAAGCCCTAAACATCTCCCTGATAGCATATAACCCGAGCGATTCTCTAGGTAGAAACCAAGATTAGCCCCAGTAGTGTAAGTATATATTAAAATTATTTAATGTAAAGTATTTATTTTTATTAGTTAATAGCATAAATTAGCTAATAATTGACAAAATATAAAAGATAACTATATTATTACTCTAATAATTATTAATATAAACTATATTATGTGAAATGAATTACTATATAATTTTATTGTATATCCTATAGTCTTGGTAATGGTTTTGCTTTTTATAAATATAAGGGTATTTATAAGTAAATACAAAGAGCAAAGTAGCTTTAATCAAGAAGATAAATATTCTAAATCCGAAATTTTTAAGTTAATTTCATATTTATATATTATGATAATATTAATTATCACGAATATAATTTATTCTTCTATTATTTATTTAAAAATAGAGGATTTAGTTGTTAATAATAAAGATATAAGTATATTTTTATTTTCAATATACTTATCTATTTTATTAATGAATATAGTGTTATATTTTTGATGAATTAATATATTGAAATCAAAAAATAGATTTGCTAAGATATTCTCTCTTACTATTTTATGAATATCTTTAGCAGAAATACCTGCAATCTTATGATTGATATATATCTATGATATTATAAATAAATAAAAATATGAACAAAATAGACATGCATTTCCATACAACTTTATCTGATTGAAAGTTTACAAATGAGCAAGTTATAGATGAAGCTAAAGGTAAATGATTAGAATTTATAGTAGCTACAGAACATGATATAATAAATACTGAATTAGTAAACTTAGCGACAAAAAAAGGTATAAAAAGTATTGAATGAGTAGAGATATCTAGTCATGATGATAAAATATTAAAAAAAAGTTTACATCTAACTTGTTACGCTAATCAATTTTCTGGTCAAATTATAGATATTCTTGATAAGTCTAGAAATGGTAGAATAGAAAAGATTAAAACTCAAATAAGAGTATTAAACTCAAATTGATTCAATCTAAATTATGATGATTTTATAGCTTATTTTACAAGTAAATGATTTAGGGTTGATAATCTGAATAATGCTCATATAGATGAATTTTTCTTTTTACTTTATGAAAATAGAAAATTATTGTCAGAAATAACAGGTCAGGAGATATGAAGCCCTGAATTTATTTGAAAATGTCTTATCCCAAATTGAGAGTTTAGTCATTTATGATGGTGAGCTGTGGATAAGTATGAACCTACTGTTACTGAAATATGAAATATTTCAAAAGAGTCATGATATTTTTTAAGTTTAGCTCATCCAAATTTCACATTTCAAGAAGACTTTGATTTATTTAAAAAATTCATAGAAGAATATAAATGAGTATTTAACTGAATAGAAATAAATTCTCTAGCATCCAAAGAATGGGTTCAAACAATATTAGAAACATCTAAAAAACATAATATGATACTTACTTTTTGAAGTGATGATCATTTTGTAAGAGATAGGATTGATTTAAAACACTGAAAATTTTGAGAATTAAATCCTCATATGTCTGAATGACAGATTACTCGTCAGTATAAATACTTTTGTTTTATGATGGTTGTTTTAGATACACTTAAAAAAAGTTGAAATTATTAATAATTTCAACTTTTTTATTTCCAACTATTAATGTTTAATCAATTTCCTTTTTGATCAATACATAATACTTCTATAAGCTTATTTTCCACTGCTCAATATGAAAAACTATCATTATCTGAGTATTTTTCTCAGTTTATTTTACCAGTATCTTTTATGTTTCTAAATGACTCTTTTGCATCTCATAGTGTTTTAAAACATCTTAATTCACTTGTTTCTTTTCAATCTTCTCAGATTATTTTATGCTCTGGAGTTCATATATTTCTTCATATCATATTTAATACAGATAGCATCTTTCAATCTGTTATTCATTCTCATGAACTATAGTCAAATCAAAACTTGTTATTTGAAAGAGTAATAAAATCAGATTTGTACTTATTCCATAAAAATATTAGTCATAAATCATAAATAGTATTATAAAACTTGATATAATTCCTGATTGCTACACTTGTCATATTATCGATTTCTGTTTCTGATAATTTTACATTTTCTGCTCAAACTGTTTCTATTTCGTAGTATCATGAGTAATATGAATAACTACAATTAGGAGTGCAAAAATCCAATTTTGAATCTAGATAATCACTTTTATCCTCTGTATTAATATCTATTCAAGTAGATTTACTAGTATCTTTATCCTCTACTATATATTCTCATTCTTCGACTTCTTTTTCCTTTATTTTTTGCTTATCTTGAACTAATTTAACTAATTTATAAATAGTGTCTAAGACAAATAATCAGTTAGTATCTAAGGATTTTAAATCAAATCAAATAATATTTCATAGTAGTTGTTTTTCTAATTTTTCCTTCCCTTTTACGTTCTCTGTAGTAATGTTTTCATTTAATGCTACTAATGATTTTTGCAAGAAATTATCATCCAAAATTATAGCTTTTCATTTTCAAGTAATTATTTTATTTGCAACTAAAAACTTATATAATTCAGTATCTCATTTTTCAGTTCATAATAATGATTTTGTTAGATCATCATTATAGAAATTTGATACAGTTTTTATATACTTTTTATAATATTTTATTAGTCATTTATATTTATTATCTGAAAAATATACTTTTAAAATATCATCTATCTCCATAAATGTTTTTCATTCTCTAACTGATGATTCTATAAATACTTTTCATAATTCTTCATTCTTTCTAAGTTTTTCATCTATATCATAGAAATTTGCAGAGCTTTTTCTTATATCATCTGCTGCTACTTTTAATGCTAAAGAAGTAATTTCAGGATTTGTTCAATATTGTACTAAAATATTATCAAAAGTATTTTTGAATCAATTCTTTTCTTGTGAAATAAGTAATTGAGCCTCATCTAAATCAAGTATTTTAGAAACTTTTTTCAATATTGGATCAATTTTAATTGATTCTTTTTCTATAGTATCCATTGTTAGATTTATTTTTAATTAATAATATATTGACATTTGTATTTTTCAGCTATAATCTATCTACCAAAGGAGGTAAGAACAATGGCAATGATTTATTTCATACTATCCCTTCTATTATTGGTAGAGCTAAAGCCCTTATTTCAAACGCGGTTTGAGACGGTGATTAAAAAAAACTGTTTCATTGGGAAATTCTTCCCAAAGATTCGGGGGCCTCCAGCTTTATCAACATAAGAAGGAACTGATAGCTCCAGTTCAATCGTGGGATACTTATGTATCCCACTTTTTATTTTTTCCTTTTTTCAAATCTATTATAGCATCCCTAAGTTCTGCGGCTTTTTCATATTCCATATTAGCTGAAGCTATATCCATTTCAAGTTCTAATTTTGCTAATTCTTTCTCAAGAGATTTTTTATCTAGGATAGAATAGTCTCTTTTTGTTTTGTTTGATTTCAATCACATATCTTTTATTTCACTATAGACAGTTTTTGGACTTATTCAATTATCTTTATTATATTTATCTTGTAAATTTCTTCTATAATATGTTAAATGCATTGCTTTTCTCATTGCTTCAGATACTGTTAATCAGTCCTCATTACATAATTTTGCATTATCTAATCTATATAATCCATCTGATTCCTTTTTAAGTTTTGAAATATCAGTCTTTTTCAATTGTTCTGAATACATATAAACTGTTCATGATACATTTCTAGCTGCTCTTCATATAATCTGAATTAAAGCGGAAGTAGATCTCAAAAATCATTGTTTATCAGCATCCAAAATACATATTTTACTTACCTCTGGTAAATCTAAACCTTCTCTAAGTAAATTTACTCAAACTATTACATCGATTTTTCATTCTCTAAGTTCTTTTAAAGTTTCAAGTCTTTCAAGCGTTTCTACTTCTGAATGTAGGTATTTTACTTTTACTCCATTTTCTAGTAAATAATCAGTTAGTTCTTCACTAGATCTTTTTGTAATTGTTGTTATTAATATTCTTTCATTTTTTTCTACTACATATGATATATTCTTCATTATATCATCAACCATAAAATCCATAGGTCTAAGTATAATTTCTGGGTCTAGTAATCAAGTTGGTCTCATCATTTGCGGAATTACTCTATTTTCCTTATCATCTTTCCAGTCTCAATCTTTTACTGGATCAAAATCAAAAAATTTATCAGGATCTTTACATGATTGCCCTATTTCATATTTACCAGGTGTTGCTGAAACAGCTACTATATTTTTAAGTTTTGCTTCAAATTCATCAAATTTTAAAGGTCTATTATCCATAGCACTGGGTAATCTAAAACCATTTTCTACAAGATTTGTTTTTCTAGCTCTATCTCAGGCATACATTCCTCAAATTTGAGAAAAAGTCATATGTGATTCATCTACTAAGCATAAAAAATCTTCACCAAAATAATCCATAAGTGTAGCTGGTGATTTTCACTCTTTTCTACCGTCTAAATATCTAGAATAATTTTCTATACCATTTACATAACCTACTTCTTGCATCATTTCAAGATCATATTCTACTTTTGTTTTTAATCTTTCATATTTCAAAACATCTCACAAATCTTCTTTGAAATATTTTAATCTTGCTTCTAATTCTGATTTGATTGCTGGTAGTATTTCTAATATTCTATCTTTTGTTGTTACTGTATGTTTAGCAGGAAAGATAGTAGCTGACTGCATATATTCATAGACTTCTCATGTAAGAAAATTCCTAGAACTTATTTGACTTACTTCATCTCACCAAAATTCTACAGTTATCACAGTTTCTGAACTACTAGGAAATATTTCAAGCACATCTCACATTACCATGAAATTACCAGGCTTGAAATCACTTGCAGCTCTTCTGTATTGAATAGCTACTAATCTTTTAAGCAAATCTTCTATTTTGTATTCTTTTCATACTACTATGTCAAAAACTTGTTCCGTATATAGATCAATATCTCAAATACCGTAGATACAAGATACACTAGCTACGATAACCACATCCTTTCTAGTAAGTAAATCTTGCGTAGCTGCATGTCTTAATCTGTCTATTTCTTCATTTATTGTTGCCTCTTTTTCTATATAAGTATCTGTTTTAGCTACATAAGCTTCTGGTTGATAATAATCATAATATGATACAAAATAATGTACAGCATTATCTGGGAAAAATTCCTTAAATTCTTGAGCTAATTGAGCAGCTAGCGTTTTATTATGAGCTATAATCAAAGTAGGTTTATTAATTTCTTTTATGACATTAGCCATAGTAAAAGTCTTACCACTTCAAGTAACTCACCAAAGTGTTTGAAATTTATCTCAATCTACTATATTTTTTGTAATTTTATCAATTGCATTTGCTTGATCTGGACTTGGGGAATATTTTGATTGTATATTAAAAAGTTCTTTTGTCATTCTAGATATTTATATTTTTAAAACATTCTGATATTATAATAATTTATTTTAAAAACACAAAAAAACTAAGCAATTTCTACTTAGTTTTTGAATAATTAATCTATTTGATTTAATAATTGATTTTTAGTATTTTCTAATTCTACTTTAAGTGATTCGTTTACTTTAGCAATTTTTGTATTTTCCTCACTTTGTATAGTATACAGTCTTATGCTTATTTTTTGTAATAATAAGCTTTTTGTATTTGAATTTGGTATATAAGTATAGACTTGATTACATAAATCAATAAGATCTACAGGCCTATCAATGTCAATAATTAATCTCAATAAATCTGCCAAATAAGTTCCAGATAAACTATCAAAACCATCTATTCATGTTTTATTTCATATATCTTTTAAGGCTTCTATATACGGATGTAAGTCCTGAAGTTCTAAAAAATCTAGAGTACTATCATTAGGGTTAGGATTATTATTCATATTTTTATATTATTTATTAATACTCAGTAATGGAGTTGTGTTTCATTATACGATTAAGTTTTTTATTGATAAGCGATAATTCCTCTATTTCATTTGATTTTTTATTTCATCTAGCAAGCATAAGCATAGATACATTTATTTGCTGTAATAACAGACTTTTAGTATTTGATTCTGGTAGATAATTATATATTGCTGTACTATAAGTATTTAGTTCTTCAAAATCATTTAATTCTTTAATTTCATTTAAAGTTTCAGGGACTAATTTACTAACTGATTCATCATAATCTCTAGCAATATCTACTAAGTTAGTTTCTTCAAATTGATCTGCAATATTTGTTAGTGCAATAATAAGAGGTGGAATATTTGGATCAATTACTCAATTTTTGTAATTCATAGTTTAGATTTGTTGATTAAATTTTTAATATTATATATATTTATTGTTGTTTGTCAATAGTTTTTATATAAAAGACATGATTAAAAACCTGAAAAGAGTAATTTCCTTTCTTATAGATTCTAAATACAAAAAAATATGCGATAATAAGGTATTAATTGAACAAGGATTTGAACAAAATAGTTAATTTTATGAAATATTAACTCACTTTAAAAAATACTTTATGATCATATCATAAGTCCATCATTTTTCTGCATAATAAGATACTCATGCTCAAGAGATTCACACTCAATGTCATGATTTTTTTTGTCATTCACTTCATTTATCGACAACTTTCTGTAAATATGGATATTTCTCCGCTTCACTACTACAGATTTCTTCAGATTGTCTTACTAAACAATACTCATAAAAACTCATTGTATTTCCATCACTATTGCTGAAATACCAAGGTTTAATAAGTTTTCAATTATATGTTATTAATTGTCATTTAGTATCATCAACTATCCTATTTACATTTGGACTACGTAATTCTAAACTATATCACAAATATTTTTGGAATACATTAGGATCATCTGATCAATCATAAAACTCACCAGGAAATTTCCTAGCTTTTGTTGTATACCAAGTAGCATAACTTCTAGCTGCTGTTATTATAGTTTTTACTTTTTCTGGATCTTCAAAATCACTTATTTCTCATAATCATTTCAGATAATCTTCTATTTCTAGGCTATTAACTACAACTATTTTTTCATCTTTTACGTATAAATATATATCTCCCCTAAATTTATTATCATTATATTTTCCTTCTGTATCCCATGTAGGGACTCTATCCCAAGATGTTATTTCCAAAATATCATCTTCCCTCTTTTTTGGAATTTTTAGTATATTAAATTTTATTCATTTTACTGATATATCAGTTCAAACTCTTTTTATATCAAACTCTGCTGTTCATGATTTTATTTTTATCTTATCACTATCTGGATATGATAGCTTTATTTTGATAGTATTATCATCATTAGTACTTGTAATTGAATTATATGTTAATTCGTTTTTATATTTAAAATAGTCTATTATAAATCACTTTAATTTTAATTTATTAGAAGACTTATTTTTTTCTAATTCTTCTTCTATTTTAGCCATAATTCATATTAGTTTATCATCTGAAAATTTAGATAAACTATCATATATTTTTTGTTTATAAACATAAGCAACTGAAATAGGATCTCTTAATAGTTCCTCTGTCATTGTTTCGATTTGCTTAGCTAATTTATCTCATGGACAAGAAGTATGTCAAGCATCTCTATGTCATATTATTGGAGTTCTTAATTCAGTTTCTAATGGTTTAGAACAACTAGCATCTAGACATTCTTTATGAAAATATGTTTTTTCATTTAAGTTAATATCATGTTTTTCTATTAATTGTTTTGTTAGTGCTTTTAACGCATTATATTGATTAATATTTATTTCTTTTGAATGATAATTTCAAATTACTGCTATACCTATAGTCGATCTATTATTCCATTTATCATGAGCAGCTACAACCTTGTCTCACCCAGCTCTTCATTCATATATTTCACCATCATTTCATATCAAATAATTATATCAAATATCTCACCACTCTCTAGATAAAGCATGAAATTTATATATTTGTTTTATTCACTCCATTGAGTTTGTATATTCTGATACTGTATGATGAATTACTATTCAATTAATTTCTTTTGATTTTTGAATTGGCCAGGCATATTTTCTACCACTTTCATCATATTCTGTACTTTCTATTTCTACATATTTTCAATACTCTTCAAGCAATATTTTATCCATTTTACTAAGTTTTGCTTGTCTTTCTTTGAATTCCAATAATTGTGATTCATCATAAACAATATTTTGCCTTTTTAAAGCATCAATTTCTTTCTGTTTAAAAATAAGTTTCCACTCATAAGAGTCTCTAAATCTATAATTTTCATCCGCTCACCACTCTTCTCTAGTGATAATTTTTAAGTCTTCTGCGGCAAAAGCCCCAGTATAACAGAAAAAAAGTAAAAAAAGTATGCAAAATATTTTCCTCATTTCGATTTTTATGATAAAATAATAATATATTACAAATAATAATATAGTGTATGTCAAAACAATTTAACAATTTTTTGCTCAAAGTACTAGTACTTAGTGCTTTTATTGTGCTTGCTTTTAATATATGAGATAATCTAATAAATGCAAACAAAGTTTCAGAAAATGTAGTAATAAATAATCAAGATAATTCTAATTTTAAGGACGTTTCTAATGTAAGTCTTTGAAAAACATGAGTTGCTATCACAACTAATATCTGAATCAGATATAAACAAAGGCAAGAAACTCCAGCAACTATATATAGAGATATATTTTCTATAAGTGAGATAGTAGGGAATCCAGAACTTGCAAATCAAGAACTTATTTGAACTAATATGATTGCAGTAGAAGAATACAGAAATGTATTAAAAACTAATGTTAAACAATTACTTGATTCTAGTTATGATAAACCAAGATTTTTAAATGCATTTATTGAACAATTAGAATTTAGATATGTTACTTGAGGTGAAAATATAAAAAGATTAAATGAGCAAAAAACTGTATTTATGAACAATATAGCTAATTCAGAAGCTAGTATTGAAACTCTTAAGCAAAAAATAGAATCTGATTTCAGAGCTAATGATTCAAAAGAAAGCTTAAATAATATAGATAGATATTTAGAATTAAAAGAAGAGTTTTATTATTCTAGAACCTATGTTATCTATATAAATCATTTCTTAAGTGAATATTCATATCTAAGTGAATATAATAAACTATTGCTTGATACTCTAATCAATAACAAAGAAGCATTAATCAAAGATGCATTTGTAGTAATCCCTGATTCTTGAGCGGATTTACTTAGAAGTTTTGATTTAATATATAGTGAAGAGGAATTTAAGCAATAAAATAAAAAGACTAAGTAATACTTAGTCTTTTATTTTTCACAATAGACTTTAAGTGGTAATGTTCAACTTCATACTCAAGTAAAATTATATGAAGTACCTGATCATGCCGATTTTTGTGGATCAACAAAAACAGTTCAATACTCATTCTTAACAGTGGTCATAATTTTGCTTGAAAAATAAACATAATTCGCCTTAAGCCATAAACCACAGTTAGTATTTTTACATTTAGCTGCATACACACCGGAAGCATTTGATCAAACAACTCTATATGCATTTGAATTCAATAAATCAACTTCACAGGCATAAAATTTTAATCATTGTCATGAACATACAGATTTTGCCTTGTTATACATATTAGTATCTTTTTCACAATAAGGGTCTGACATTTTCTTAAGATTGGTTGTTAGTACAGATGTTTTTATACATTTTCAGTTATCATACATAGTATATCATGCATCACACTTCAAAAAGTATCAATAATTTGTTGAATATTTTAACTTTTCTTCTTGTTGAGCATAACCAGGATTTGCATTTTTTACCCAATTATAAGTATAACTTGGTAACTTTCATGATTTTAAACTATAATAAAATGAAGTATATTTCATTCATGCATAACATGATTTTCATTTTCATCCATTTATTCAAAAACAAAACCAGTTATAAAAAATTCATGAAGATGAACTAATATTGTTTTCTAAACCTCATTTTGTATATTTATTCCCATCCGTAAGAACAGTTCATGCTTTACATAGGTTTGTATTTGTAGTAGCCGGTTTAGATGGTAAAGCAAAATTAGCTAATGGTCAACATTCACCATTTATAACATCCGCTTTAGCTAAACAACTTACTTTTGTAGTTGAGTATGTATTAGAACAAGACCAGATCCAATTTCATTTAGATAAAAGTACACTTGAGGCTTTTCATTCTGCACATAGATTTGATATAGGTTTATCTAATGCCTTTACTCATAAGGCAGTTCAACATGAAGATGGTAAATTCAATAAAGCTGTACATTTTACAGTTGAAAGATTTCAACTACATGTCCAATTATAATATCATCAAGTTCATTCAGCATCAATAATTTCAGGATCTCAATACTGACATAATTGAGTTCATGATAATTTCTTAAAATCATCAACAAAAAATCTAGTTTTTCAATACTGCTTACAAGATCATGCGCGTCTAATTGTAGGAGTAGTAGCTTCAGGTATAACTATAGTCGTTGTTTCAGTTCATGTTGTAGTCGTAATTGTTGTTTCCTCTCTTTCTTCATCTATTAGTTCACTATCTCAAACATCTTCTCAAGCTACAGGTTCATCAGAGGGAGCAGGCGTAGTCGTTGTTTCTAATTCTATATACTCTACATTTGCAACAGAAGCAGCTATCCTTTGTCATATATAAGACCTTTTACAGTCAAAAGTGTCTCATAGTAAATTTAACATACTTTTTTGATATGTATTTAATCATGAAACATCACTAATATAATTATCTATTAAAATAGAAAATCTATTTAATTTTGATAATTGAAATTCCATAGAATTTGCTAAATATTTATTATGTATTGTTTCTGAAACATTAAATACTAAATCAATTTGAGTAGAGCTTAGATTATTGTAATTATATATACTTACCGTATTTCTACAATTATCAGCTGCAGATACAGCTCAAGATGAGTAAATTGAAAAAATACTTACAACTAATGACAAAATTATTTTTTGTATTTTCATAAACATAATATTTAATATGTAAAAATATGGAGAAATTATATATATTTAACTAGATTAATCAAATTGAAAAAAGTAGTTAAACAGTAATAAATGGCGCAAAAATTAATCTATTATTAGTATTTTTTATAAAGCTATTATCTAAAAAATCAAGATTCAATTCGCTTCTATATGCGGCATTTCATCTCTGTAGCATATTATATCAAACAGTTTTAATCCTGTATGAAACATCGTATCTATCACAAGTCCTAGGACAAATGTCATCCGTAGCATACATTCATCTACTAGGATTTTCAATTGCACTCGTATCACATAATCTTCATGTAAAAATTAATGCCCAAGGATAATATAAATCAATTCATACACTGGTATTTTCTTTATATAAATCTTCTCTTTTTCCCATAAAATCTAAAGCAACTCTGTTTATAGAATGTTTTTTTAGAAAATTTCTAAATATATCAAGACTAACTTCGCTAGAATTATAAAATTTTAATTGCCACTTAACTATTTCTTCTCTTAATGCTAATTTTTCTTGTTCAGATTTATTTTTTATTGATTCACCAGCTGGATGGGCCTCATATCAAAATGTATCTATTAAAGGAGTTTTTAATAATTTATGAATTAATCTACCAAAAGATATCTTGATATTAGTATATTTAGTTGTAAGTAATCTAAGTACTCATAAATCATTTACTACTACTTCAATAGGATTTTTAATATTGAGTGAATTTAAATAATCTAATGATTCTTCTAATCTATCTAGCATCTTATTTCATGCGTAAGGTGTAACAAATGTAAAAGTCCTTATTTTATGTGGGGGAAAATTTTTATTAAATTTCTGAAATTTCTGAATTGCTTTTTCTATCTCTGATTTTGTTGCTATTAAATATTCACAATTATCACTTCAGTAATATATTCCATCAATTTTATTAAATACTTCTGGTCAAAATTTCTTTTTAATTTCTCTTATTGCCTTAAAATTTATTTCATATTGTGAAGAAATATTTTCAGCTAATTCTCAAGGAAAGTTCTCCATAAAAAAACTAGCAAGCTCCCTGTCTTGCTTTCACTGAGATAGTAACCTTGAGCTGTTTAATAGGTCAAAATACTCCAAATTTGTTCATATATGTATAAAAAGATTCATAAAAAAATATACTTGAATTATAATAATTCAAGTATATTTTTTTATCTAATTAAAGCAACCCAAATAGCTAGTTTATCATTTTATTCTTCCTCTCAACTATTAATCATCTCTGTTAAAGTATTAACAAAATTGTCATCCTCAGTAAGATAGTCTCAAAGAATATTTATTCATCAAGCTGTTGTTTCTTCTGAATCTACAATATTATTTACAATATCAATAAAATTTAATTCTATGTCTCAATTAACTGGATCAATACTTGAATCATCTATAGTAGCTCTATAAGAAACACTATTAGTTACACTAATGAAATTATCTTCTCATGGAATAAAGTTGATTTGATTAGTAATTATATTTGTTAAATCTGTAACAAAATTTGGATCCTTAACATATTCAAATATATATTCTTCTGTTTCTTCAATAATTAATTCTTCCTCTACTATAATTTCTGGTTCAACTACAATTTCCTTTTGTCTATTACAATATAAATTTTTTTTTATTCTTTCATCATAAGAAATATTTACTCCTGGAATAATTAATCATTCATTAGGGCTTTTTGAAAAAATATTTAATAACTCTTGATTCTCATATGATTCTGAACAATGCAAATCTATAATATCTTTATCTAGGTATCATATTTTTCATTTACTTTTTCAATCTAATATTTTTACTTTTGCCCACTTTTTATTTATATAATTTAAACTCAAAACCTGAAAGTAGTTTCATTTAAAAGTAATTCATATTGGGGATGATTGTGCTGATGGTAATCTTCTTAAAAGTGTAGTTGTATTAATTAGTCAGTATTCTCATTTTATTTCATATGGATTTCATATATGTGTTCATAAATTATCTGTATATACATTTCAAACTCTTCCATCAGTAAGTTTTACCTCAAGTAAATTCCCTGATATATTTCATTGATCAATAACTACATATCATTGTTTTAAATATACTGATTGTAAGTCTTTTACTCATGTATTATTTTTTATATACAAAATATCTCAATAAGCTCAAAAACTAGAGTTTATTAAGATGAAAAATAGTACAAACATTGAAATAATTTTTTTCATACTTTTTAGTATAATATAACAATAAGTTAATTATACTATATTCTGAAAGTTTGGTCAAATAATAGCTATTTTATTATTTTTAAAATTTATGGTTTTTTAATCTAATATTTCTTTTAATTTTCACTCGTTATTTAAAGCATTTATTTCACTAAATCCTCATAATAAATTTTCTTTTGATACTTCTCATGAAAATATTTGAGGAACCGTCATCATTCAAGTAGTTCAAACAATTTCTCTTAATTTATCCCCATCATTTGTAATATCAATTGTTTTATATTCATATCACA
>CAXBVF010000014.1:0-19741 GCA_963979005.1 uncultured Candidatus Altimarinota bacterium
TGGTAGAGCACCCGCCTCTTAAGCGGTAGGTCCCGGGTTCGAACCCCGGTGAATCCACCAATAAGTAAAAATACGAACATTAAAGGCTTTATATAGTAGTTTATCCCTATGTAGAGCCTTTTTATTGTTTTATAAAGGTTCTACCATAAATATATAATAATTTTACTATGTTTTTTTGATGGACTTTTTTGGTTTTATCTATATATTTTAGATACATATAACCTTATAAAAATATATGACTCAAATAGCATTACAAAACTTGGAATTAGCTAATAAATTTGGTATTAGTTTACAGGTAGTACAATCTTGGTTTAAAAGATGATTTTTCAATGATATTAAATCATGAGAAGTATTTTTTGAAGAAAATATTGAAATTATCAAAGCTAAACCATTTATAAAATGGGTTTGATGAAAAAGGCAACTTATTTCTCAATTTGAGGAATTATATCCAAAAGAATTCAATAACTATTTTGAGCCATTTTTATGAGGTTGAGCTGTATTTTTTAATTTACAAAGAGAAAAAAGTTTCTTATCAGATGTAAATGAGGAATTAATTAATGTATATAAAACAATCAAAACTAAACCTAAAAAACTTATAGCTTTTTTAGAATCTTTAGAATATTCAAAAGAAAAATTTTTAGAAATTAGATTTTGGGATAGATGCGAGTGAGGATTAAAAAAATATTCAGAAATTGAAAGAGCAGGAAGATTTATTTATATGAATAGAACTTGTTTTAATGGTCTTTATAGAGTTAATTCAAGATGAGAATTTAATGTTCCTTTTGGAAAACATACAAATCCTGATTTTGTTCAAAAAGAAAATATATTAAATACATCAGAATTATTAAATAAAACTAAAGCTGAAATAAAGCTTCAAAGTTTTGAAAAAGTTTTAACTAAAGCTAAAAAAGGAGATTTTGTTTATTTTGATCCTCCATATGATGTACTTTCGACTAGTGCAAACTTCACTTCATATGATAGTTCATGATTTTGACAAGATATGCAGACTAAATTAGCTGATGTTTTTAAAAAATTAAATAAAAAATGAGTAAATGTTATGCTTTCTAATCATAATACACCTTTTATAAGAGAATTATATAAAGATTTCAATTTTAATATTGTAAAAGCCACTAGAATGATTAATAGTAAGGGAAACTGAAGAGGTAAAGTTGAGGAAATTGTGGTTAGGAATTATTAATATTTTATTATTTGATATAATTTATGTTTATAAAAAATATTAAATTAAAAAATTTTAAATGTTTTAGTGACTTAGATATAGATTTTTCTATCCCAAACTGAGAAGACTGAAGCTGATTAAATATTTTAGTTTGAGAAAATAATAGCTGAAAATCTTCACTTATTGAAGCTATACATTTTTTAAGAAATAAGAGTACTAAAAATATAAAAAAAATTTGAATTAATGATGATTGAAATGATTTTTTTGTTGAACAAACTTTTGTATGAAATATTGATAATGTAATTGATAATTTTATACAGGAAAATAAAAAAGAATCATTTAGAAATTGTTTATACGAAGAAGATTGAAATAAATATTTCAAAGTAAAAAGAGAATTTAAAAATGATAGTGATATTAAAAAAATATTATTTTTCAATAATTGAGATTACAGTAATGTTTCTTGAATTGATTGAGTTTTTCAAAAATTCTTTCAAATAAGTAATATTTGGGCAGATACAAGTCCTGAAAATGAAAGTAAGTTTTGAAGTTCTACAATTTGTTGAAATTTATTATCTGAAATTTCTGATAAATTTAAAACTGATAATTCGGAGTTTGATGATTTTCTTGTAGAATTTAATAAGATGTTTAATGATGATGATTCTTGATTACAATTAGATTTAAATAATGTAGCAAATGAAACACAGCAAATATTAAATGAACAATTTTGAAATGCTTCTTTGAAATTTAAATTTAATAATCCAGAACCTAATATTTTATTTAAGAATATTAAAATACTTGTAAATGATTGAGAGGAAACAGATATTTCAGAAAAATGACATTGATTACAAAGAGCTATAATATTATCTTTATTACAAGTCTATGCAAAAAGAATAACTCAGATTGATGATGGTGATTGAAATATAAATTTAAAACCACATTTTTTATTTATAGATGAACCTGAAATGTGATTACATCCACAAGCTCAAAAAAAATTATTTGATGCATTGAAAATATTATCTAAGAATCATCAAATTTTTATATCTTCACATTCAGAGAATTTTATTTCTTTAGATACAATAGAAAATATATATAAGTTCCAAAAAGAATGAGATAGTACTATAATAAAATCAATTAGAAATTTTGATATTAATATTAATGAAAATAGAAACTTCTTTTTTCATCATCATAAACTTTTTTTTACTAAAAAAGCTATTTTTTTTAGAATGAGTAGATGATATGGATAATTATCCAATATTTAGTGAGTTAAATTGATATTCAGATTTAAAATCAAATTTTTATTTTATGTGATCATGCTCTGCTCATCATAAATTTAGAGACTTATGTAAGTATTTTTGAATTATTCCCTATTTTATTTTAGATATTGATGTTATTTCTAAAAATTCTCAAGCTAAATGATGATTTTTATTAGACATAAAAAATAAAATTTTAGAATTAAATATTGAATGTAGTAAAAAAAGACCTGAAGATTTATTAGATGAAAATTTGAATAGTGAACAAAAAATATTAAAAAGTGAAATTATTAATAACTTAAAAGAAGAAAATTATTTTATTTTATCGAAATGAGCTTTTGAACAATATTTTACTTGAAGTTGAGAAATCTTAGATTGAGTCAAAAAAAATGAAATAATAACTTTTCTAGATATAATTAAAAATAATTAAACTTATGCAAAATTTCCAAAATCTAATACAAACATTACAAACTTCTATTTTTTCATGGGATTATTTTTCTAATTTCAAAAAAATAAAAGATAATAGTTTTAAAATTAAAATTCAATTAAATATATTGAACTCTCTTTTATGAGAAGAAAATATTGAAAATAAATTCTTAGATATTTTAAAAGAATATCCTGAAACTAGAAAAGTATTACCAATATTAATAGCAGTAAGAGATTTTGATAAGCAAATATTAGATAGAGATACTATGTTAGTTTCTGAAGTAAAATATTTATTTAATCCTAAAAAAGATTTTATAGATAATGATATGTTATTATTTTTTGATATTTCATGATTAAAAGAAGTTTTTCAAAATAAATATATTTCAAACTTAAATGACTATGTTTTTTGAGTTGAAACTGGATTAGATAGTAATGCTAGAAAAAATAGAACATGAGATTTGATGGAGAATTTAGTTGAAGAATTTATCAAAGATTTATGTAATAAGAATCCTTGATTTCAATATAAAGAACAAGCAACTGTTAGTTTTATGAAGAAAGAATGGAATATAGATGTTAAATCTGATAAATCTAGTAGAAGATTTGATTTTGCTATATTTGACAGCAATAAAAATAAAGTATTTTTAATAGAGGTTAATTATTATTGATGAGGTTGAAGTAAATTAAAAGCTGTTGCTTGAGAATTTACATTATTATATAAATTTATGCAAGAGCAAGATATTTCTTTTTATTGGATTACAGACTGATTAGGTTGGTGAACTTCTGCTAAACCATTGGAAGAGGCTTATAATAAAATGGAATGAAATATTTATAATATTGAAATGTTGAAAGGTGGTATTTTAAATGAATTAATTAAATAAAATCGTGTGAACAAAGAATTTTAAAGAAGACATCTTATTGTGAATATATGATTTTAATGATAAATTATCTTTATGTATTACTAAATGAACTTTATCTGATTATGATATTAAAGTAAACTATAAAGATTTAAATGATAGTGATTATTGGAAAACACCAAAACATATTCATTGGATTTTTGATATTATGATAAAAAAAGAACATAAATCAGAAGAAGTAAAATCATTTATGAGGTTTTTATTAAATAAATGGAATACTTTAACTAGTGATTTTTGTTCAACAGAATTAATAAAATTACATAATAAAGAAAAAACATTAGAAGAATTATTTAATGATATTAGTGATGATATTTCTAATTATACTGAATCTGATACATATTGATATTTTCCAAACTCTTTTCTTATATTATTCTGGTATCTAATGGTTTTACAAGAAAAAAATAATCGTTCAGATGCATATATGTTTAAAAATATGTTGGAATGAGTTATTAATGATGAATATAATCCTTATAAAATAATTTCTATTGCTACATGAAGATATAGTAAATAAAAATAAATTTGTAATAATATATATTATTTATATACTTTTAGATATAAATAGTATATATTATTTTTTTATTTAAAAATTATGACAAAAAAACAAAAACTACCACCAATTGATTTTGAACAAGAATGCTCTACTGTTTGGTCTTTTCCTAGAAGAGGGAATTGGTTAACACATAATAGTAAATATAGAGGGAACTGGTCACCAGAGGTAGTAAGAAATCTAATTACTAGATATTCAAAGAAATGAGATAATCTTTTAGATCCTATGATTGGTTGAGGAACAACTGCTATTGAATCCAAAGTTATGGGTAGAAACTTACTTTGTTATGATATTAATCCTGAAGCTATAAAATTAACTGAAAGTTTACTAGATTTTGAAGATATTTGATTAGAGCAAATAAATGAGTGTTTAGAAGAGCATGATCTAAAAAAGAATAAATGGTGAAAAATTAAAGTTTTACATCATGATGCAACTATAAAAAATGAAAATTTAAAAAAGGAGAGTATTGATTTTGTATTAATGCACCCACCATATGCTGATATAGTAAAATATAGTGAATGAAAAATTAAAGAAGATTTATCAAATATACATGATATAGATAAATTTTGTGATGAAATAGAGAAAGTAGCTAAAGAAAGTTTTAGAGTTTTAAAACCTTGAAAATATTGTGCCGTTTTAATGTGAGATACTAGAAGAGAAAAAATGTATCAACCTCTTGCTTTCAAAGTAATGGAGAGATTTATAAAAGTATGATTTGCTTTAAAAGAAGATATTATAAAAGTTCAACATAATTGTAAAGCTACATGATTTTGGGTTAAAAAATCAAAAGATTTTAATTTTTTACTTATAATGCATGAGCATTTATTTATTTTTAAAAAATTAAAGTAAAAATTAAAATTTTATAAATCAAATATCAATAGCGATATCTCTTATTTTCTTATAAATTTTAAGGACCTCTGACTGATTATTTATCATATATGGGATTAAACAGGTATCTTTGTAGGTTCTTCCTTTAGACCAGTCAAACCACCATGACATATTTCAAAAACACCATTTCTAACTTTTTAGCTTAGAGATGGTGTTTTTTAGTGTTCGGACAAAATAGGGAAGTTTGAGGTTTTGAGTAGACCAAATATAGAGAATAGTGAATTTTTGTCTTTGTTGAGGTTTGGAAAGGGGGTCGACCGAAATAAATTAACTACGTCATTCTTTTAGTGGACTTTTTATATTTTTTAAATATATTTTAAATTAATATTAATACTAATTTAAAATATAATGGATCCAACTACTGCAACTATTATAACTAAAAAAGCTTTAGATATAGCAGGACCACATATTAAATGATTTACAGATTATATGTCATTTAAAATGTTTGGTAAAGAATTTTTTATTGAAAAAGCAATTGCTGAAGCTGAAGCAGAAGTTGAAAGTAAAAAAGTTCTAGCAAAATGAGAATTTGAGTTGAATAGAGAAAAAATATGAAATGATTATATATTAGCTTTAGAAAAAGCAGAAAAGGAAGTAGAATATAAAAATTTAATTTCTGTAATGGAAAAAGCTAAATGAAAAATTAATGAAAATGCAGAATGAAATATTGATCCTGATAAAATGCAAAGATTGAAAAATCTAGCAAAAGAATATTCTTCTGATGAAATGCAAGATTATATTGCAAAAATACTTGCATGAGAATATAATAAATCTTGAACATATTCATTACAAACAATGGATATTATTAAAACCTTATCAAAAGAGGAAATTCAACTTTTCAAAAAATTCAAATGAATTATTTTTGAGAAGGATACAATACTTGAATCTATATTTAGAGATATAGACTTAATGAGCAAATTTAATGTTAGTTATGATGAATTATGACTGTTAGCATCATTAAATTTAGTTACGATGAATTCTTCTGTAAGATGGTTAATGGATATTTGAAATAATATTACTGCATTTGAGTATAATTGAAAAGTATTTTGATTAAAGTATAAATGAAAAAAAACAATAAATTGATTATATTTTTTAACTAGAGCTTGAAAAGAATTATATTGATTATTAGATGATAATTATAATCAAAACTTTATAGAGCATCTTAAATGATTTTATAAATGAAAATGAATTGAATTAATAGAACAAAAATAGTAAATTAAAGTATAAATTTAAATAATTAATTATATGTATATGAAAAAAATATTAATATTAATAATAGTATCTTTTCTTTTAACTGGATGTTTTAATTCTGAAAAAGTAGAGAATAATTGATTGGAAAATAAAAAAAGTACAAATGAAGCATCTGAAAATAAAATCAAATGTTCAAAAATGAATATTGATAAGGATATTAAAAATAATTGGTGAAATTTTGCAGAAGATTATAGTATAGATGAAGTATTTTATAGTAAAAATAAAAATACTTGTATTTGAATTGTGACTTTATATGAAAAAGAAACAAGAGATGTATGGTTATATGATATTTTAGAAAAAAATTGGTTTAGCACTAAATTGCTTACTAATTTATGAAATTGTAATTTTTCAGATAGTGATTTAAAAAGTATATGTATTGAACAACAAAATAAATTTGATAAGGAAGTTAGAAAATTAAAAGAATAATTAAAAAATTCTATTACTTATAAAAGATTATTTTTCTATTTCGTTCAGTTGGACTACCAGTATTACATTAACATTTTTTAAAAAGAGCAACTGTTAGATAAAATCTATCAGTTGCTCTTTTTTTAGAATCTGATTTTGAAAGCTCTTTTGAATCAAATAATTCAAATAATTAATCATCAAATTAATAATGATGAACTAATGTTATTTGTTCAAAAAATATTTCAACTAATACCTCATATTAAAAGTGAAATTATTCAGATGAACATTTGAAATTCAGCTTTTTCATTTAGAATAGCAAAAATTCAAGTTAATATAGGTATTAATATTATAAATCAGACTAAATTTTGTAATTCAGCCATAATTATTTATTAAAAATTAAAATTTATTTACATTTTTTAGGTAAACTTTTAGGTGTACTTCTTGAATGAGTTTTAACTTTTACAGTTTTTGGTCAAGGTTTAGCAGTAGTTCTAGTTGGTCTACATTTAGTTTTAGGTACCATACTTAGTATTGTTATAAAAAAATAAATTTGCAAATATTCCTCTTAACTATACACTGTGTTTACCACAGACACATAAATTTGTGTATAGAAGTCTCTAAATATTTGTATTTGGAGATTTTTATTTTGTATAAAAAATAAGTTTCATTTGTCTATATTAAGAATTAATACCCATATATTATCAATAATTACACTTATGTCAAGTTATTTTGTAATATTTTATTACAAAATAATGTTAAATAATTGTTAAAAAATTTGACTTAATTTTAAAATTAATATAATATTGATACAAAATAATATTTAATTTAATATTTATGCTGTCAAATAATAAAACTATTGGTAAGAAAATTAAAGAACTAAGAATAAAAAACTGAGAAAAATATTCTCAATGAGAAATAGCTAATATATTATGAATTAATAGAGTAAGTCTATCTCTTATAGAAAATTGAGAAAGAGAATTAAAAGAAGAAGAAATTAAAATATTGAGTGAAATTTTTGAAATAGATGATATTAATTATTTTAAAGTTAATATAGTTAAATTAAATAAAACAGATGATTTATATAACTTTAAAAGAGTTTTGTTATATGTATTAAATAAAGTAAAAGATAAAAAAAATGTTTGAAAAACAGTTTTATATAAACTATTATATTTTATTGAATTTAATCATTTTGAAAAATATTGAGATACTCTTTTAGGTATTGATTTTATAAAATGGCCTAAATGACCTGTTCCATTAAATGCACATAAAATCTTTAATGATATGGAGAAAAAATGACAAATTGATGAAATCATGAATAGGTTTAGATGATTTTTACAGTATAAATTATTATCAAATGTAGATAAAATTGATTTATCTGATTTATGAAAAGATAAATTAGAATTAATTGATAATGTTATAAGTAAATTTTGAGATAAAAGTGCTACCTGGATAAGTGAATATTCGCATGGTGATATGCCATATAAGGCTACAAAAGAAATTTGAGACATTATTCCTAAAGAACTTGTTTTCTATAGAACTTCGACTTATTCTATAACTGAATGATAGTATATGGAAATTAAGTATTTAGATGAATTTAATAAAGAATTTAAAAGATTAACAAAAAAATATAAATCATTAGAAAAGGATTTTGATATTTTTTTGATGGCTTTAAAAATAGATCCTACTTGAGGTGAAATTCCGTGAATTGTAAAAGTTGCTTGATTGTGAGAAAATATAAAATTTGATATTTATAAGGTGAAGAAAATGAGGTGTTTTTCTATTAGTAAAAATTCTAAGGATAGTTGATTAAGAATAATATATTTATATGAAGAAAAAACCTGAAAGATTGAATTTCAAAGAATAGAATTTATAGAAATTTATCATAAAAATAATAAATTAAATCATGATATAGATAGAATTAAGGATTATTATTAAAAATTTTGTTTACTCACAAAAATTCATTTATTTATCTCATTTAATAATTCACACAATTTAATTAAACCTTGAATACTCTCTTTGTTAGCGTATTCAATTGGGTTTCAAATACATTTTATACCGTTAAAAGTTTTACTACTGGACTGATGATACCACCATGATATATTTCAAAAATAGCATTAGTTAAGTTTTACTTAACTAATGCTATTTTTTTAGTGTTCTGATAAAATAAGGGAAGATAAGTAATAAAAAAATTATCATATTTTTTTTTAATGTATTTATTTACATATTTATTTTTAACTATATAATCGGCCCATTATTTATTTTTTATCTATTATTTATGCTTAATATTTTATTGCTAACACCTGTTCAATTTAATGATGATAACTGAAAAGAATACGAAAGTATTCTAAAAAATGTTCATTGTAATTGATTAGAGAAATACATTGATGATAAATTTTTATCATCAATTTCTCTAGATGATAAAAAGTGAGTTTTTATAGAAAATATAATGAAAACCAATTATCTAAAATGTTATATATATAATGATGATAATTCTTTTAAATTTAGCTATGACAAAAATAACTATACATTTAGATCACAGTTAATAATAGATGAAGACTTTAATTTACTAATACTAAGTGAAATTTCAACGTCAACTGAATTATCTGAAGAGGATTTAATAAAAATCCTTGATGATCGCCAAGCAATAAAAAATTTATGAATTTCTAAAATAAATAACAAAATTGAGAATAAATTTATAGATATATGCGAAGGTGTTTCAAAGAGTATTTTATGAAATCAACATATAAATAGTTTTTTTATTACATCAGGCTCAAACTGGCCTATGATTATTTCTGATAATTTAAATATAAAGAATCCAAAAAATATATTTTTAAAGGATGAAAAATTAGAAAAAATTAGTGAGAAAAAATCTGATGGTTGATTTTTTCACCTATGATGGAATTATGGTTTATCTCTCAATAATACTATAGATTTTAATTCTAACATAGTTAGTATGTTAACTGTCCTTCAAATGAATTATTACAAGATTCGTTTCTATAAGCTCTACTTTAGGGATAGATTGAGAATATCTGCTAAAAAGAGAAAAGTACATTTAAAAGAGATTAAAAATCTTAATAAAATGACCATTATTTATCATAATATTCTACTTACCTATAAAACACTCAAATCAAGCTTTCCTCCAAAAATTCACGCAGAATTCTGTTTAATTGAATCTAAGTGGAATATTGATGATGATTTAGTTCTGATTGATCATGCTATTGTTATGCAAGAAAGCTATTTAGCTAAACAGTATCAAATAAATGCAGAAATAACAAATAAGTATTTAAATTATTCATTAAGCTTTATTGCATTTATTCAAATTACATCTATTTATTGAATATTTCTAAGTGCAATGGATTTAATCAACAAAGATATATCAGTCTTCAATATGTCTACTTATCTTATAGTATTGATTTTATCACTTATATTTATGTTAGGTATTTTTATGTTTAAAAATAGAAAATAATTATTAGTATTATATTTTATGAATGTAGGTCTTGTATATTTACTAAACAGATATTGAAAAATTTCAACCAGAATTGATTTTATTGAGAAAAAGGTGATAATGAAGAAGTAAATGATATTATATAAATATAAACATATGGATACAAATCTCAATCTTGCAGTACTAATTGATGGAGATAATATTCCATCAGCTTACATTGGTGAAATGATAGAAGAAATAACTAAGTATGGAAATCCTACTATCAAAAGAATTTACGGAGATTGGACTCGTCCAGGACTTACTAAGTGGAAGAATCTTCTTTTAGAAAATGCTATCACACCCATTCAACAGTATGGATATACGACCTGAAAAAATGCTACAGATTCAGCTATGATTATTGATGCTATGGATATACTTTATAGTGAGAAAGTACAGGGGTTTTGTCTAGTATCAAGTGATAGCGATTTCACTAAACTTGCAACCAGATTAAGAGAAGCTGGAAAACTCGTTATTGGAATATGAGAAAAAAAGACACCAAATCCTTTTGTAGTTGCATGTGATAAATTTGTTTATATAGAAATACTTAAAAAACAAACAGAGGAATCTAGAGAAACTTCATCAAATTTTGACACCATTGGCTCAAAAGAAATTCTACTTATATCATCTACCATAAATGATATTTCTGATGAAGATGGCTGGGCTTTTCTATGAGATGTTTGATGACTAATTCAAAAGAAGCAACCGAGCTTTGATTCTAGAAACTATGGTTTCGAGAAACTTACACCACTTATTAAGTCAACTTGAAAGTTTGAAATAGAACAAAGAGATAATTTAAAATCTCGCCATAAATTAATTTATGTTAGAAATGTAGAACAAAAAAAGTATTGAAGAAAAAAGAAAGGATAATAGATGTCGAATTAAAAAAAGAATAATTAAAATAATTATTCTTTTTTTAATTCATTAAGCAAGGTGTGTATTTTTTACGAAAAATAACAATTTTACTAATCATCTTAATCTATTGACAATTAGTGTATTACTTATATAATATTTTATATAAGTTTTTTATTTTCAACTTAATTATATATTTATGAGTAAAGAAAACTACGTTAGACACAATCATGATTTTTTATTGGATGACCATAGGACTGATCGTGATTATACTAAGTGAAATGTAATTAGTTGATGATGGTTGGTTTAATGAGATTTAAGAGAGTTTCAATCTAAATTATTAGATTTATTAGATTATAAATGAGTCTCTGATACATATATGCATAATGGGTGTTGTGTTATCTTAACTTGAAGTAGAGATAGGGAAATACCAAATAATCCATTTTGTTTTTGAAGAATAATTGTTCAGTGAATTATTGAAAATGTAGATGCTGTAGATAAGCTATTATTGGATAATTTACCAGAATTAACAAAAATAAAAAATAGTGATTAATTTTTTTTATAATATTAATATTTAATAAATTTATATGAATACTTCATGAAAATCCATTACTAAAACTGCGGATGATAATGTTTTTGTTCTCAATAATAATCCTGATAATCCAAACTTAGAATACATTAGTCAATTATGACTTCCTCTAGATTTACTAGACGATATAACAGAAGAGTCTATTGAAAACTGAGAAGTAGATAATATAGTACACTCAAATAATAAATGAAGAAATTCAACATATGTAATTGGTTCTAGAAATAGTAGAGAAACATTTTCATATAAACCAGGAGTAGAATTATCTAAAAGAGAAGCTTTCATTAAAGCGATCATAAGATTAAAAGAAATAAAATTGGCTAAAGAAAATAAGTCTGCTTTGAAGATATTCACAAGTAGTATTTCAAAGAATTGAATTTTGTGATTTAGGATAGTATTCATAAATAGTAAGCCCTTTTTGATAGTCAACAGAAGATTTAATACAAAGCTAGAAAAAAAGTATGATTTGGATAAAATCTTACTCTGTGATGCACTAAAAGAATCAATTCAATTATTAAAAGAATTATATTGAGTAGAGAACTCTATAGATGCAAATATAGCAAAAAGAATAGGTAATGCAAAGCATACATACACTAAATGACCTAAAATAGAATTAGATAAACCTGATGATGCGGCAACATTTAGTCAATGATTAGAAGTGCATCTTAAAGACTTCGTTAGTAGTCGTACAGCTAATAGTATAAGAAATAATCCTAGAACTAACGCTGATAATGATATTAAATGTACTGAAGAAACAATGAAAGAAGCATTGAAAAATCTTATGCTATGAAAATAAATACAACTAACCCAATTGATAACTTAGATGAATTTACCTATAATAGGCTTGTCTTGAAATCAGAAAATAATATTGATTTCAGTAAGCCTTTTTTGGTTTTTATTAGTTTTGACTCTAATGCTATTCAATCAGAAATGAAAATTTGAAAATATTGAATTTATCTATGATTATATAGAAAAGAAGATTTGTATTATGATTTGGATGAGAATATAGTTGAAGTAAATGATAGTATGAAAAATGAATGATGATGTGAGTTAATTAAAATTAATAACTGAGAATATGTATGGTGAGATGAGTGTCTTTGGGAGCCCTTAATTCAGTGAAAAAACATTGATTTGGATAAAATTATAGGAGAAACTCTATTAAAAATATTAGATTTACTAGATTTTCAAAAATAATTTGACACTACTATTCTATTATTTATAATATTATGTAGATTTTAATATTTAACAAATAAATAAATGACAATTTCAAGAATACTTAATGATGATATTTTTACTTATCCAAAAATAGATTGAGAGGATAGAAAAATTATAGTATGTGGTACTAATGATATGTGAGATAATAGATGAGCTCCAGAATCTGTAGCTGGAATTATATGAAGTAATTATTCTCCTGATTTTAGAAAGTTTCCAGAATGAGCAAAGAATATATGAGATATATATGCTAGAGAAGAAATAAGTGATACCTATATCGCTATAGTTTGTAATTCAGTAAACGGTATTTTAGAATCATCAAGAGATTGGAGGAAATTATCAGAGGCGTTAGCTACTTGATACCAATCTATATTTGAAAATTATGCTAGAGCTAACATATTAGATATGAATAAGATAGCTAATAATTTAACGCAAGCAGTTAGTGGTCTTCATGGAACTGAAGATGATTTCAAAAAAAGTATTGATGAATTACTTAAAATTTCACACCAAGCCTTAAATGAAATACTGCATCCTGTTCGTAGCGTTCTGATTTGATGATGAAAAAGTTGAATAGAAAATAATGCATCAATTGTTAATAGTTTATCTGCTATGGAAAAATCTCCTTTGAATTTGCATTTATATTTAAGAGAGAAGTCAGAAGCACAACATGTAGCACAAGTTATTGAAATGTATCCTTGAGTATTTCAAAACGAATCTATAGATGAAGATATTAGAAGGTATGCATAGTATTTTTATTTAATCAGATTTTAAAACACT
Organism: uncultured Candidatus Altimarinota bacterium; assembly: GCA_963979005.1. Lineage (GTDB taxonomy): Bacteria > Patescibacteriota > Gracilibacteria > BD1-5 > UBA6164 > UBA6164. The sequence continues at coordinate 13,767 of CAXBVF010000014.1, forward strand.
ATTATATAGTGTTTTTTTGTTATTATTCAAAAATTATGATAATATATTATATATATTTATTATCATAAAAATAAAAAATGACTGTAAAAAACATATGATTTGAAAATCCTAATGATTTTATAGATAACTTAGCTAAAATTTGATTGACAAATCAAGCATCAGATATACATATTACTCCGTGACTGGATAATGTAACAGTTAAATTTAGAATTTGATGAGAATTAAGACCAATTTATACTTTTTCTAATGAATTATATTCAAAATTTATTAATGCAATGAAAGTGAAATCTGGAATGGATATTAGTGAGCATAACCATATTCAAGATTGAAAAATGTTTTTTAAAATTAATATGAACTGAAAAAACGTATGAGTTAACTTAAGAGTATCAAGTTTACCTGTATTGCATTGAGAAAATATTGTAATGAGATTATTGTTAGCTGAAAGTAAGTATTTAGAGTTAGATTCTTTATGATATTCTCCAGGTAATATTAGCCTATTAAAAGATATATCAAATTTAAATGAATGACTAGTTTTGGTTTGTTGATGAACATGAAGCTGAAAAACTACCACTCTTTATTCACTATTAAATACATTTGATAAGAGTAAAAAGTGAATTTTTACACTAGAAGATCCAGTAGAATATCAAGTAGAGTGATATATTCAGTCGCAAATACGTAGTTTAAAAGGAAGCTGAGATGCTTCAAAATCTTATACCTTTGAAGAAGGTTTAATTTGAATACTTAGACAAGACCCGGATATTATAATGATTTGAGAACTAAGAAGAGAAGAAGAAGCTAAAACGTGTTTTGAAGCCGCTAATACATGACACATAGTATTATGAACTATTCATTCTAATAATGCAGTTTCAGTTATTACAAGAGTTAGGCAATTTTGAATTGAATCATATTTAATTGCTAGTTGATTAAAATATATAATTTCTCAAAAAATATCTAAACATTTATGTCCACATTGCAAGGAAGAAGTAAATATTTCTAAATGAGATTTTTCTGAAAAAATTCAAAAATTTATAAATACTGACTCCGTTAAGGTATATAAAAATCATGCAGCATGATGTTCAGAATGTACTAATTGATATAATTGAATTATTTTAGTCTGAGAAGTAATAGAAATTGATGACAAGCTATATAATCTCTTACTTAAAAATACTGGTGAAACAGAAATAAAAGAAGCGTTACTTACTAGCTGATTTGTACCATACTATATTGATTGATTTAAAAAATCCTTAGAGTGAAAAATGAGTATAGATGACGTACTTGATTTGGAATATTAAAAAAATAACTATCAAAGAATAGTTATTTTTTTTAATCAGCTAGTTTTTATAGTTCATATTTGTAATTTTCTAATAATTATGATACAATAATAGAATAAAATATATAATTTAATTTATAAATATGAGAGATTTCTTTAGATGATTCGGAAATAAGATAGAAGACAAATTTGTTCTATATTTTTTTAGTATATCCATAATAATTACTGCTTGAATAATTATTATAGTTAGTTTTTCTCAAATACCAGAAGTTGAAGAAAAACTACTAGATGATAAAAAATATCTTATGTCCGAAATAACATGAGTTATGAAAAAGAATATTGAACATAGATTGGATCAAGAATGAATGATAGGTTGTGATTTATCTTGCAAAAAAATAAAGATTTCTAATTTTATTTCTAACATAAATTACTGACCTGATGATCAATGATATTTTTTTCTGATGGATAAGGAATTAAACATGTTATGACATACCTACCCTGATTTCGTATGATTAAATATGGAAGAAATGATTACTAGATTTAATATAAATGATGGAGTAGAAATGAAAAGATTATTTCTTGAGGAAAATAATAAATATATTTCATATACATTAGTTTCACCCGATAATCCGGAACGTCCTTTTTCTAGAATATTATATTTTTCTAAAATACAAAATCAGGATTGGATAATCTGAACAGTCTTCATTGAAGATGATATAAAGGATAGTATGGATATTATTACTTTTGAAATAATTAAAAATACACTTATAAATTTATGTATCATTTTATTCTTACTAAGTTTTGTTATTATCTTTTGATCTAGAATAGAAAGAAATAATAGAGATAATCAAAGAAAATTTGAATCAATAATCCAGCATTTACCTATATGAATATTTCGTATTTCTAATTGAAAATTATCTATGTGGAATAATGCCTTACTTAAATTATTGTCAATATCTGAAGATGATGCCTATGATAATTGAATTAATGTTATTGATTATTTTGTTAACAAAAATGAGTGAGAAGATTTTATTTTAAGTCTTCAGAAATGACTAAATATCGATAGAAAAGAAATTCAAATCCAAAATAATAACTGAAAAAAAATATGGGTTAACATATGATTAAGAACAGTTAATGAATGAAAAAAGATTTATTTTGATGGATGGATTGAAGATTTTAGCAAGGATCATGACACAAATGAATTACTTAAAAAATCATATGAACAATTACAAAAGGCAGATGTGATGAAAGATGATATAATTTGAATTACGTGACATGAACTTAGAACACCGCTAACAATAATAAAATGATTCGCTTCGATTTTAAATGATACTAATTCTTGAAATTTAGATAAATCACAAATAACATACATAGAAAAAATACTAAATAATAGTGATAAATTATTACTTATGATAAATGATATGCTAGATTTAACAAAGCTAGAAAGTTGAAAAACAATTTTTATCCCCGAAAGAATAAACATTAGAGAATTAATAATGCAAGTTTATGAAGATTTTGTCCTACAATCTAAATCAGAAAATAAAACTATAAATATTAATCTACCTAAAGAGGATGTTTTTATTGAATATGACCCTTTACAATTAAAAAGAGTATTAATTAATTTAATCTCAAATGCGCTGAAATTTGTTTCTGATTCCTGAAAATGAGAAGTTGATATAAATATAGTAAAAAAGACTAATAAAGTAATTGATTTAGACATTACCGATAACGGTCAAGGTATCTCTAAAGAAGATATTGACGATGTATTTCTTAAATTCAAACAGGTTTGATGACATATGAAGCGTACTTCAGAATGAACATGATTAGGTTTACCTATCGTAAAATCAATTTTGGAGCATATGGATAGTAAGATTACTGTAAAAAGTGAAATTTGAAAATGAAGTAAATTTTCATTTAGTTTAAAAATTAATAAATAATAACTCTTTAAAAATATATTATGAACAAAAAAGTATTAATAATTGATGATAACATTGTTATCTGTGAAATGTATCAGGCAGTTCTTGAAAATGAATGATATGAAGTAAAAATAGAACATGATGGCTTAAAATGAATTAATTTAGCTGTTGAGTTTAATCCTGATTTAATCTTATTAGATATCATGATGCCTCAATGTGATTGATATGAAGTCCTAGAGACACTTAATATGCATTCTAGTTTAAATGCTACTATATTAATAAATAGTAACTTAACGAGTGATGATGATGAAAAAAAGGCTCTAGATCTATGAGCAGTAAAATTTCTAAGAAAAGCAGATTTTACTCCAGCTGAAATTGTAGCTGAAATAAAAAAAGTTTTTTGAGAATGAAAAGAATCTAGTTCTAAAAAAATATTAGTTATAGATGACAATAAAGAGATATGTGAAATGTATAAAATTGTACTTGAATCTAAATGATTTGATGTAAAATTGGAATATAACTGATTACATTGATTGACTTCCGCAATAGAATATAAGCCAGATTTAATTATTTTAGATATTATGATGCCTGAGATTAATGGGTTTGAAGTATTGGAATCAATTAAATGACATTCCGATTTAAAAACATTAGTTGTAGTAAATAGTAATTTATTCTGAGTGGATGATGAAAAAAAGGCTCTAGATTTATGAGCTACGAAATACCTAAGAAAATCTTATTACACACCAGTTCAGGTTGTAGATGTAATAGTAGAATTATTAGATTAATATAATTAAAAGAATCCTAATGCGTACATAGCATCAGGATTCATTTTTTTTGCTAATCGCAAAAACCCTCAATCTTACCACTTTCAATCTTTTTGTAGATCAAAAAGAATGTAAATAAATACACCACAAGCCCTAAGATTAAAGCTCCTAGGAAGTGATATAGGGTATAGGTGATTGTTTCATGTACTGTTAGGCCGACTAACAATAAGAAACTACCTAATACTGCGGTACGCACATTCTCGAACATACACTTGATAGTCCGTGGATTTTCATATATATATTTTATCATACCTATGCTAACCATTTTTCTTACTCCAGATAAAGTTGGAATTATATTTTATATCTAAAATAGGATATGTCAAATAATAGAATCATTAAAAAAAAGAACTAAAATAATTTAGTTCTTTTTTTATAATTTTTAATTAAGTTCTTTCTTGTGCGAAATCAACTTTAATAGTTCTACCATCTAATTCTTTACCATCCATAGCTTCTTTAGCAGCAGATGAATCAGTAGTATTAGCATACTCTACAAAACCAAAACCTCTTGATTTACCAGTTTCTCTATCTTTTATGATTTTAACTGATACCACTTCACCAAATTCAGCAAAAGCCTCTTCAAAATCTTGCTCAGTTAAATTCCAAGAAATTCAACCTACAAATAATTTATTTGTTTCCATTTATACGAAAAATAAATAATAAAATAATTCGAAATATTCATTATTGTCATTTTTGTAAACAAATAATATCTTATCTCATATATATATTACTATTTTTAAATTAAAATCAAATTATTTTTTTAAAATTCATCATTTTAACGTATATTTTCACATAAATAACTATATTAAACACCTATTTTTGAATTAATCTAGCTGTAATTTTTCTTTCTTTGGATTTATTATTATTTTTATATATATTTATTAGCACTTAAATGATAGATTAGATAAAAAAATGAATAAAATTATAATTTGATTAGCTGCATTATTTTCAATATCGCTTTTTCATATAATTAATGTGTTAAGTTTTTGAGATTATTCTAAGACTGAATTAATTTGAGAATGAAATAATATCGTTATTGATAATACTGATTATACTCAAGAAGTTGAATCTGAAATTGACTTAATATCTGAAATATTAGATATATATATAGATGAAGAAATTAAATATATAGAAGAAAATAAAATCAGTCATATAGAAACCCCAAAAAACATAAAATCTCTTTATTTCTCAGCGCATTCTATTAATAATAAGACTAAATTAGATGCTTTTTATGAAATAGCTAGAACTAAAGAGGTTAATTCTATAACTATTGATCTAAAAGAGGTTGACTGATATACAAATTTCAAGTTAGATGATAGTTATTTTTGAAATATTAAGCCTCATTCTAACAACAGAATAAAAAATATAGAGGAAATACTGGAAAAAATGCATTCAGAGAGCATTTATACTATTGCAAGAATATCAGTCTTTAAAGATAAAAGATTAACGCAAGTAAGACCTGATTTAGCAATTAAATGGAATACTGATTGGTCTGTTTGGACTGATTATAATTGAAACAGCTATATCGATCCTTATTCAAAAGAGGCCTGGGATTATAATGCTTCATTAGCTATTGCGGCTTATGAACTATGATTTGATGAAGTAAATTTTGATTACGTTAGATTTCCAACTGATTGATATATTTCTAAAACTTATTATCCTTTTGCGAAAGAAGTTATTTCCACTAATCCTAAATGGTGAAAAATAATGGTTATAGATAAATTCTCTAATTATATAACAACTAAAGTAAGAGAACATGATCCAAATATAGTATTGTCAGCTGATGTATTTTGACTAGTTACCAATATTAATCTTTTTCAGATATGACAAAATCTAGAATCATTTTTACTTTCATTTGATTATGTAGGACCAATGATTTACCCATCTCATTATTCACAATGATACTTATGATTTACTTATCCAGATAATCATCCTTATGAAATTTTTAAGAATTCTTTAGATAAGGCT
>CAXBVF010000015.1:0-19143 GCA_963979005.1 uncultured Candidatus Altimarinota bacterium
CTCTTAGCATATCTAATACTTCAGTTGATTTTTTCAATTCAGTATCTCAAAAAATAAAAATTATTTTATCTCATGTTTTTGATAAATTTTCTACATAATCAAATTCAAGTCAACTAATAACTTTATTTCAAGTTAAAGTAACACTTCAGGAAAATATATTCATATTTTTTTATTAAATAATAATTATAGCAATTATAGTAGTTTATTTTTAAAAAGCTAGACTATAATAGTAGTCTAGCTTAAATTTAACTTAAATCATTTATTTTCTTGTTAAAACCACATATATAGTTTTGAATAATATTTTTATATCAAGTAATATGCTCCAGTTTTCTATATAATATATATCTAAATTTGCTTCATCATCGAAATTATTTGTTTCCCTACCATTTACTTGTGACATTCATGTAATACCTGGTTTTATAGTAAGTAATCTAATATGCTTTGTTAAATATTTATCTACCTCTCTTGTTTGATGAGGCCTAGGTCATATCAAACTCATATTTCAAATTATTACATTTAGGAATTGTGGAATCTCATCGATAGAATATTTTTCAATAAAGGCTCAAATTTTTGTCTTTCTAGGATCATTTTGTATTTTATATAATGGTCAAGACCTACTAGAAGATGAATTTATTAAATCCTCTTCATATTTTAATGCTTCTTCTTTTACTTTTTTGGAAACTTTGTATGAATCCTTTGTACAATATTTCCACTTCATATACCTAAATTTATAGAGATCAAACTCTTCTCAATATCTTCAAACTCTTCTATTTTTAAAAATAATTGGTCATGAAGAATCTTCTAGTTTTATTAAAATTGATACTATAAATATAATTGGAGAAAATATTACTAATCATAAGATTCAAATAACGATATCAATAATTCTTTTAATAATTGTATTCCACCCAGATAATGAGGTACTTTTTATTTCTAGAGCAGGTATCCCATTAATAAGTGTCATTGCTGTATTTGATTTAGCTAATTCAAATGAGTTAGCTAAATATCTATACTTCACTCAAAAAATTCTTGATAATTCCCAAAGTTCTATCAATTCATCATTTTTATAAGCATTACTTACATAGAGAAGCTCATCTATTTCTCTTTTTTTTATCATTTTAGTTAAGTCTTCAAAATTAACTTTTTTTATTCATTCTAGTTCAAATTTAATAGATTCAGAGACTCAAACAACCTCGTAATCGTGAGATTTTACAAAAGAATTTATCAAACTATGAGATTCTCTACATGATTTATTACTTATAATAAATATCCTAGATTTTGATAAAACTCATTTTTTAAACAAATGTGTTCTGAAAAAACTAATTAAAAGTCTTTCTAAAATCAGAAAAATACTTCAAAAAAAGTAAGTAAATATTATAATCAGTCTAGGTATTTCAGTAGAAAATATAAATCACTGTCATAAATAAACAATTACAGTAAAAAAAACAAAAGAGTAAAAACTATATAATAAAATCTTTGAAAATTCTTTTACTCTTCACCACGATGAATCAAACTTATAAAGTCAGTGAATTAAAAATATCAAAACCAATACACTAGCTCATATTAATGAAAATTTCACTAATTCTTCAGCTAAAATAGTTTGAATTGGGAGATTAATACTTGGTAATAAATCAGTAACCAGTCTAATTTCCCTAGACATAAAAAAAACTCAGACTATTATTGCATAGTCTAAAATAATTTTTACTATAGTGAAATATATATTTACCTTTTTCATATCAAAAGCCGTCTTGTTTTCTAAAATTTTATACTTTTTTATATTTTACATATAAAAAAGAAAAAAGAAAGCCTATATACCTTAAATAAAGTTTTTTATCAATAAAAATATACTTTTTATAATTAATATTTATAATTAAATTACACAAAAAAGAGGAGTGAATAAAATGAGTCCATTATCAGAAGGTCTAATATTTTTTATAATACTATTAGCAACTATAGCGATTATATATTTTGCTGGTAAATATTTGATTTCATTAATCGTATCTGGAATAACAAAATTTATAGATGCTATAGCAGGTAATTAAATGAAACTATTATTAGGAAAAGTATTAGGTTTATTATTTTTATTATTTATGATTCTGTTTCCTGAAAAGGCAGAAGAAATTCTAGATAATTCTGATGGTAATTCTTAATTACGGAGGCGAAAGCCTCCTTTTTATTTTTTCTAAATCTATTTAATGTCAAATATAACTTTTTCTAATACTTTTATTAACTTCTTTTTAGAATGTTTGTAAAAACTTTTTTCTCAAAGTAAATCAGCTTCAAATACAGTTATTTTTCTTCTATTTAACTCTTGTTTTTCTCATTTTGATAAAAATAAATAATCTCATCATTTAACAGAAATATCATTTTTAAATTCTTCTTTTTCTTTGGAACTTAAATCTGGTTTTTTATTATTTAATATAAAATAATCTATTCTTTTACCTAAAAACCTCTCTATTTTATTTATAAAATCAAGTTGAGTTAAACCTGTTGTTTCTCATCATTTATTTGTTGAATTTCATATATATATAATTTTTGCTTTTGTCTGAGTAATAGAATCTTTAACTCATGCTATAATAAAATTTGAAATAAGTGAGGTAAATAAATCTCATGGTCATACTATTATAAAATCTGACTTTACAATAGTGTCATGTACTTGAGAATTATGAGTAGCATCAGCTGAACAATCCATTAATTCTAGATCAGCTATTCATGAATTATAATCAGCAACATTTGATATTCTATCCTGACTCTCTATGATTTCTCCATTTCATAGTATAGCTCTAATACATGCTCTCTTTGTTGTTACAGGTATTATATTTCCATTTACTTCTAATAAATCATGCATGAAGCTAATCATTTTATCATAATCTTTATCCATATTATAATACAAAGAAGCCATCAAAATATTTCAAAACTTATGTCATTTCAAACTATTAGACAATGGCATCTTGAATCCTAGTACTTTATTACATTTGTTTAGAATCATATCATGAATTTCAGAGCTATTAGCCTTTAAAGATAATTTTAAATCGTCTTTATATTTTCATGCTTTTCATAAAAATAATAATTCTTTGTTTACCTGATTAAATAAATCTGAAATTGTAAATGATTTTATCTTTTTCTCATTTAAAAAAGTATACTCAAATACTAAACTAAAATAATCCCTATATTTTGAACCTGACAGAGAAAAAAAACATCTTCTTAAATCTCCAGGTGGTGGAAGGTGTAGTCATAATTCTTTATCAAAACTTTTCATTAGTTTTCAAGTAGTTCTTCAGTCGTCACTCATTGAAACTATTGATGATAATTCTACTTTTTCTCAGAAATACTTAAAAAATCAATCAAGTAGATTTGATTGACCATTTCATCCTCAGATTGTAGTTATATTTAACATATTATTTTAAATCTAAACTTTTTAAATATTCTTTAAACTCATCTTTTAATTCATCTCTTTTTAATCCATGAGCCACTACAGCTTTCAAAAATCAAATTTTTGAACCTGTATCATACCTATCTCACTTAACATCTAATCAATAAATATCTTTTTCTTTTCTCATTAGTTCAAATGCATCAGCTAATCTAATTTCTCAATCTCATACTCATGATGTTGATTTCTCCAAATAATCAAAAATCTCAGGTGTTAAAATATATTTTCATATTACTCAATGTCTTGATTTTGTTTCAGTAACATTTGGTTTTTCTAAAAATTTATCTACTTTGAATGCCTGATCTGACTTATCAATTGTTTCTATTATTCAATAACTAGGGACTTCTTCATCAGAGACATTAACAGTTGCCATGATAGGAGATAATTTCTCTTCATATGCTTCGACTAATTGACTTGCAGCTGATTTTTCATTATCAACTAAATCATCTCAAAATAAGACTAGAAATGGCTCATCTCATATAAGGTTTTTTGTTCTAAGTATAGCTTCTCAATCTCATTTTGGATATGGTTGTCTCACGTAAACTATATTAGCCATTTCATTTAATCCTTTAACCACTTTTAAATAATCAAATTTTCCTGATTTATCTAGCTTGTCTTCTAGTTCAAAATTTGAATCAAAATGATCCTCTATAGCTCTCTTACTTCTTCAAGTCACAATTATAATATCAGTACATCAAGCACTTATCGCTTCCTCAACTAGCATTTGCATAACTGGTTTATCTATAATAGGAAACATTTCTTTTGGTAGAGCTTTAGTCGCTGGTAAAAACCTTGTTCATACTCAAGCTGCTGGTATAACACATTTTCTAATTGTTTTCATTTATATTTTATTTTTTATCTAAATTATCAATTACGCTTTCGTAATCATCCCAAATACTTTTTCATCAATTAAATTCGTATTTTTTATCAGTTTTGAAGTGTAAATCTTTAGTCTTTGCGTTATCATTAGATCTTCTTCTATTTCTAATTTTACTTTTATTGTTAACTAACTTATCTTCTCATATAAATTCTAGTTTTTCTTTCTTTTTTTCTTTTTTAACTTCTAACATAGTATCAAACTTTCATTTGTTTTTTTCGTTAAGCATATCCCTTATATAATCATAATATACCTTTTTTACAGGTTTTTCTATTTGTGACTCAGGTAAATTTTTCCATGGAACTTTGGTCTTGGCTGATATTCAAAAACAATCATATATTCAAAGGCTTTTTAAAGTTTTTTCTAAATCTAAATCTGTTTTTAAATAAATAACGACAAGTATTACAATTAAAAAAGGTCCAAAAAATACAACTAAAATAACTAAAAAAGCTACAATAGCTACAATCTTTCACATTGCACATCTTGTTGTATTAATTTCTTGCATATTAATCTAGTTCAAATCTTAAAAACAATGCTTCTCATTTTTCTTTAATCATAAATATTTCTTCTTTACTCCTTAATTCTTCTAATTTTCAGTCCTCTAATTGTTCAGAATAATTTTCAAGTCATATTTTAGTGAATAGTTCTCACATCTTTTCTGGAAAGAATGAATATAAATTCATTCATACTTGTCTAAGTGATTCTGAAATTGTAAAAAATATATTAATTACTTCTTCTCTTTTTGATTCATCTTTTATTAGTTTCCATGGTTCATTTGTATCTACATATTTGTTTATATCATCTAAAAATGAAAAAGAAGTTTCAAGTGCTTCTTTTAGATTATATGATTCTATAGACTTATTGTAATTATTTATATACGAATCTAATTTATTTTTTATATCTATATCTATTTCTCAAGTTAAACCATTTTCTAAATTTAACTTAAGAGTTAAAACAACTACTCTATTTACTAAATTACCTAGGTTATTTGCTAATTTAGCATTGTAAGCTAAAACTGCTTGATACTGGTCAAAATCTCAGTCTTGTCATATATTGAAACTACATAATAAATATAGTGTTAATAAATCTTTTGAATATTTTTCAGAAAAATCTACTGGGTCTATTATATTTCAAATTGATTTGGAAATCTTTTGTCCATCTACTGTAAAAAATCATGTAGTAAGGATTTGTTTTGGTAGCTCATATCAGGCAGATAATAACATTGCTGGCCAATAAATAGCATGAAATCTAATAATATCTTTTCCTACAACATGTAAATTAGCTGGCCAAAAATCTTCATCTCAATTTTGACATACGGTCAAATAATTAAATAAAGCATCATACCAAACATAGGTAACTTGTTCTTCATCAAAAGGTAATTTGATACCAAATTTATTTGTTTCTCTAGAAATTGAAAAATCCTCTAAACCTCTTTTTGTAAATGCTATTACTTCATTGAATCTATCACTTGGAACTACAAATTCTGGATTATTTTCATAGTATTCCAATAACTTATCTTCGTAAGCTGATAATTTGAAAAAATAGTTTTTTTCTTTTATTATATCTGGTGTTTTTAAATGATCAGGACAAACTTTAATAATATTTTCTGTAACTTTGACTTTATCTGAAATAGGAAAAGTCTCATTAGTCTCTTTGTTAAGATAAACCAAATCATCATCCTTTTTAAATCATTCACATCAAACACAGTACATTCATTCGTATTCTCATTGATAAATATCTCATTTATCAAAAGAAGTTTGTAGTACACTTCTCACAAATTCATGATGTCTTTTCTCTGTAGTTCTAATAAAATCTGTATAGTTTATCTTTAAACCATCCCAGACTCATTTATGTTTTCCTGCCATAACATCCAAATATGGCATTACTTTCATATCCAATTTTTCAGCTTCTAATACAGCTTTTTGCGAATTTTCATCTACTCATGTTGAAAATTTTACATTTCTTCAACTAATCTTTTGATACCTAGCAATAGTATCAGCTATAATCGTACTATAGGCATGACCAATATGAGGTATTCAGTTTGTATAATAAATAGGGGTTGTAATATAGAAATTATCTTTCATTAAAAAATTGTTAGCAATCATATAAAGTTGCTAACAATTTTAGTGGGTTTTTCCTATTTGTAAAGAGAATTATTCAATTACTGTAGCTCGATTACTATTATTTAAATTACTTGAAGATTTATCTCTATAATTTAAGACACAATCAATCTGTGATACACAAGAATCATGTAACATTCATGCTTCTTTTAAAAAGATATAAGTACCATGTAAAGATTCTTGTTTTTCCTTATCTGTTAATTCAACACTCTCTACAGGCTTGGTTGGAGAAATTAATTGTCATGTAAAAGCATCTCTTCAGTCTGCTGTGTATAATGTCATATTTTTTTATATTATTTTTTAATTTAAATAATATTAGATAAAATATACTATTTGTCAATTTCTAGTTTTTAAAACATCTAACTGATAAACCATCGGAACGTTTAATCGTACTACTATTTGAATTTATATTAGCTGCATCTAAAAATATACTAAAAGCTGTAGTTCAAGTATTTGGTGAAGATGACCAATAATAACCATAAGATCATACATCTGCGACAATTGCATTATTACCAAGACTGGCTCAATAACGTTTTCATCCCCAAGGAATAAGTATATCTGCTCTCATAGCTGGTGAATTAGCCCATCATGCTGATGTATGGACTCAAGACCATTCTAATTCGCTAGGTACATGATATCAAATCTCACATGGTCATTTTCTATCAATATCTCATCAAGGATTATTTCACCATAGGTCATCATTTACTGATGAATTCCAATTATCAAAACCATATACAAACGTATTATCACCAAAAGTACTACCTGTTAATGATATAGCAATCTGTGAGGTACTTGTAGAGGCTGTCTTAATTGGAGAATTATTTCACCATTGAAATAATTCTCAATATGATAATGATGTGGTTCAGGCTATATTAGTTCATACATTACAGGCCGATAATGTATATCAATTAGCGACTCAACTACATATTATTATATCAGCAGTATCGCATGAACCATATGTTGATGTTGCGGCAAATGCAGTTGGATTATTTGCTCATAAACAACTTGAATAAGGATTTATATCACAATTCAATCATGTATATGGAGATGTACAAGTATATCAACATTCATTACTATCTAGGACATAAGCCTGATTTACACTTGTTGGATTAACTATATATGTCTTATTTAAATCATCTGCTGGTTTTGTTGTATCATCACATGAATTAGATATCAATGATATTTTTGTAGTCAAATCATTTAATACAACTCTATTAAGGGCTGTTACTATCTCTAATTCTCAACTAGAACTTAAAATATAATTATAAATATCATCACCAGCTAATATTGAACCAGTGTAAGCATCTTTTATTTTTTCTATTACGATTTCCTTTTCTGCATTAGAAGTATCAATATTAATACTTCAAGTATAAACTGATAATACTAATCATGTTAGCGATCATGTATTTGATATCACATTTCATTGTTCTGGAATATTATCTCATCCATTAATTACTTGTGAACTAATGTTACTAGAATCTAGAGTCATAGTTGTTGCTCAAACTTCTGTATTTATTATACTTGGTACTGGAACTATATAACTAGCAGTTTTTATAAATACTCTGTTATATGTTCCATCTATCTTTGGCGTAACTACTAAACTTGCAGCATTAGTCTGGTTAATATTATTTAGTGTAAGATTATCCCCTTCTAACAAACTAAGTATTTCAAATTCATTTTTATTATTTGCTACTGAAAATATATATTTTTTCTCCGTCAATGGATCAGTTGGAACTTCTGAGATACTTCTTGATAAACTAGAAATAACTGTAGATCAAAAATCTCATTGATACCATAGAGTTTCTGTTCCATAATCTACTATTTGATTATCATCTGGTAGTGGATATTTTCCAGCATCTAAGTGAAATAGTTCTAGAGATGTTTTCATATTTGATACATCTGAGATTCTAATAGAATCTCTAGCATCTTTTGAATATCATTGTAGTGATATAAAGGCTATAGTTCAGAGTATTGCTAGTATTGTAATTACTACTATTAATTCTACTAAGGTGAAAGCTTGTTTTTGTTTATTCATATTGTTTATAATTAATTATATAACTTATATTAAGTATAAATAAAAATCAGAAAAATTAAATTTTATTTAATTTTTCTGATTGACTTAATATTGTTTACTTTTTTAATTTATCAAGAGCCTTTATTCTCTTTAAAACTGTTGGATGTGAATAATTAAAAAATTCATAAATTGGGTGAGGTCTAAGATTACTTAGATTATTTCTAGAAAGGTTTATTAATGCACTTTTTAGTTTTTCTGGATTATGATGAATTCATGCGAATTCATCAGCTTGATATTCATTTCTTCTAGATAATATATTTCATAGTAATCAAAATACTATTGAAATAGGAGTATATAATATACCAAATGCAACTACTCATACTGCAAAACTAATTCAACTGATAGATCACATTGCTTGAGATATTTCTACTATTTTTAATGCTAGTCAAAGAATGTATAACATAATTCAAGTTTGAACTATTCAAAAAGCTAACATTTGAAGTGTATGTTTTCTTTTGTAATGACCTATTTCATGGGCTAGAACTCAAACTAGTTCACTTGTTGTTAAATCTTTTATTAATGTATCATATAGAACTATCCTTTTTTTAGGTCAAAATCCTGAAAAATAAGCATTGGCTTTTGAACTTCTTTTTGAACCATCTAATACATAGATATTATCTAGTTTAAATCATACTTTTTGAGCAAATTTTTCTATGGCGTCTCTTAATTCTCATTTCTTAAGTGGTGACTGTTTATTAAATAGTGGTACAATAAGACTACTATAAAACATCATCATAAATATAGAGAAAAATGTAACAACTCACCATGTATATAACCAAAAATTATCTCCTGTAAATAAGAATATCCAAGTAATTAATGCAATTAATGCTCAACCTATTATTAATGAAAGTAATAGTGATTTAAGTGTATCAATAAAAAATAATTTTCTAGTCATTTTATTAAAACCAAATTTTTCTTCTATTACAAATGTAGAATAATAAGAAAATGGTAAACTAATAATAGTTTGTATTAAAACGATTATTAAAAAGAAATTTAGTGTCCTTATAATCTCATTTTCTGAACAATACATTGCAAGGAAATCATATAATTGACCAAATCATCAAAAAAGTAAAACAAAGTACATTATAAAAAAAGAAAAAGTAGATGATATATTTCAAAAGTCATGATTAACTTTTTCGTAATCCATTGATTTCTTATATTTTTTTTCATCATAAATTCCACTTAATTCTTTTGGTAATTTAGAAGTCCAATTTAGGGTATTTAAATATGATAGAGTTTTTGAGAGTAAAAATTCAAAAACAAATAATCATAGAATAATATAAAATATAGTGTTGTACATAAGCAGATTTAATTAATTAACAATAAAATGAATTTTATAGCTAAACAAGTTTTTGTAAAGAAAAAACTTGTTTTATACACAAAAAAAACGGGAAGTAATAATACTCCCGTTTTATTTTAAAATCATTTTCCAGCTTCAAGTTACCAATTACAGAGCAATGCTTATAACGTATAACTAACTAATATTTTGTTAGCAGCTTTCTATAGACTATGACTAGCCTGTCTTTCAATAACCATTATTGGTTTGCCTTTTGGGCATAATATACTCTATTTTATAAAGGGGTATATCAATACATATTGACTGACCTAGATCAGAACATGCTCATATTCAAGACTAAAATATAGGTTTTTCCTTTTGCATTACTTACGTAGTTGCATTTGCATATACAATATAAATTAAATTTAATTAATGTCAAATAATTATCTTATTTTTTCTAATCTACTTCCCTCTCTTGAGTCAATTATTTTGTATCATAATACTAATAAGTCATCTCTAATTAAATCTGCTTTTTCAAAATCTTTTTCTTTTTTAGCATTATTTCTATTCTCTAGTTTTTCTAAAATCTCTGCTGATATTTCTTCTTTTATTTCTAAAATACTAAAATCTATTATTCCTAAAACCTGATTAAGTGTTTCTAGGAAATCTTTAGCCGAAAAAAGTTCTTCTAATGAAAACTCATTTTCTCTAATTCAGCTATTAAGAAATTTTAAAAAACTATGGAACATTGCTAATGCTTCTGGAACATTAAAATCATCCTCCAAGTGATATACATAAGTTTGTAATATTTCCTGCGTATATTCTCTAAAATCTCTAGAAATTCATCATACTTCTTTATCTCATGCTTCTATTTCTCTTCATAAAGTCTTTAAGGTTTTATCTATAGAATTTATAGCATTAATATTTGCCTCAAGTTTAGAGAAACTAAAATCTATTTGTGATGAATATTTAGCATTCATAAATCATAATCTAATTGATCTATAAAGTACTGATTTATTTATATCAGTAAATTTTTCTTCAATATCTCTAAGAGTATAGAAATTATTAGATGATTTTGCCATTTTCTTTCAATCTACCATTAGATGTCATGAATGTAACCAATATCTGGCGAATTCTTTTCTTGTACATGATTCAGTTTGAGCTACTTCATTTTGATGGTGTGGAAATATTAAATCTACTCATCACATATGAATATCTATTTGTTGTCCAAAATATTTCATATTACAAGCGCTACATTCTATATGCCATCCCGGTCTTCATTTAATAGTTATTTGTTTTCAATCTATATCAAATTCTTCTTCCCAAAAATTTTCTCAGTCTGATTCTTTCCAGGCTTTCCATAAAACAAAATCTGAGGCTGAATCCTTATCGTATTCATCATTATCTATTCTAACTCACTGTTTCATTCATTTCATATCAAGATTAGCAAGGCGTCAATATTTTCTAAATGATTTCACATCAAAATAAATACTACCATCATCTGACAGGTAAGCATTTTTTCTTTTTATCATAGTATTAATCATCCTGCTCATTTCTGGCATCAAAGTAGTAACTGGCACAAGATTATCCGCTTTTTGTATTCATAGTTTTTCAATATCTTCTAAAAATGATGCAGTATATTTTTTTGTAAAAGTTTTTAAATCCGTTCATTCCTCTACACTAGCTTTAATTGTTTTATCATCTACATCAGTTATATTCATTGTAGTAGCTACATTATAACCAATGAACTTTAAAGTTTTTACAACAATATCCTCAAAAATAAAAGTTCTTAAGTTTCAGATATGTGCATAATTATAAACTGTTGGACCACAATAATATACTTTTAATTCTCTCTCCTGAAGTGGTTTAAATTTTTCTAATTTTCTAGTTTTTGTATTAAAAAGTTCCATTTATTTCTTTTTTTTATTATTATTTAAAGCAAGACTAGATGCCTTTGCCGGGTTCATATAGTTATGATGATTTCAATCAACTGTTAAATTTGGTCATTCTTTACATTTTCACATACATAAGCACTCTTCAATAATTATATTATCTAAATTAAATCTCTCTTTATCATTTTTTAATCTAGTAATTATATAATCACTAAATCTATCCTTGCAAGTCTTCCCTGTGCATACTTTTATTTTCATTTTTATTCCTTTACTAATAATAAATTTATTTTATTTATATAAATTAAATAAGCAAAAAATAAAAAAAAATTTGATTATATATTTTTTTTAATATAATACTTTAGCAATAAAAAATGCCGGGGTAGCTCAGGGGTAGAGCAGGGCCCTGAAAAGGCCTGTGTCGGTGGTTCAAATCCGCCCCTCGGCACCATTTTTGAATAAAATAAAAAAATAGTAAAACTAAGTTTTACTATTTTTTTATTTTTTTATTTTTTATCTTAGCAAACATTGCCATTGCTGTTTTTTCTGATTCTACAATTATATTCTTAACATCTAAACCTTTTAACATTTCCTCCTCTTCAAAATTATTTACTTTTACTATAATGTTTCATTTAAGATTCATCTTTTTAACAACATTTGTGACTAGAAACAATTTATCACTTTTTCATATAGAAATAAGAATTGTATGTGCTTCTTCAATTTTTACTGATTTTAGAGTATTTGCTTGAAATGCATTTCAAAAAATTATTGGCTTTCAGTCTTTTTTTGCTTCTTTATATGTTTTTATATTATTTTCTAAAATAATATAATTAATATTTTGTTTTTCTAATAGACTTCATAATAATTTTCATAACCTTCCATATCATATCAACACAATATGTTTATCTAATTTTTTTGATATTAAACATCATCATTTATCTATATTTTTATCTCAGAATATGAAATCAGTTATATCTCACAGATTTCTTAATACTATTGGACTTAAAAGCATCGAAAGAATAATAACAACTACTAAGATTTGTCATAATCATGGATCTATCAATTTTTCTATTGTTGCTAATTGAAATACTACAATTGTAAATTCTCAAAATTGAAATAAAGAAAGTGCGGTTTTAAATGCTGACCTTTTGTAATTATTAAACCACATTAATATAAAATGAAGTATAGAAACTTTTATAAAAACTAATACAGTTAATAATCAAATAATTGTAAAAATGTTATTGTAAATAATTTCTACATTTAATTGCATTCATACTGTAATGAAAAAGAATCACAAAAGCAAATCTCTAAATGGGATTAGATCGGCCTCTATTTGATGCTTATAATGTGTTTCAGCTATTAGAAGTCATGCTATAAACGCTCATAAAGAATATGTAAAACCTAGTGTATGTGCTAAAAGTGAAGCTCAAATAATTAAAAATAAAATTGATCAAATAAATATCTCATTTGATTTAGTTTTTGCTACTTTGTAAAGAAAATAATCCAAAAGATATTTTCAAATTATCCACAGTGTAATAAGCAAAACAAAAGCTCATGCTAAAGTTTTTCATAATAAAAGTGTAATATTAGTATCATTTGTAGACAGTAGAGTTATAACTAATAATACTGGTATTACCATTAGATCTTGAAAAAGTAAAATTCATAATGATCTATTACCATAATGCTTATTTATATCACCACTTTCATTTAGTATTTTTAATACAATTGCAGTTGAAGAAAGACTAAGTCATAATGAAATTATAAGTCATTCTATAGGAGCTAATCCTATAATTACAGTTGCTATCAAGTAAAAAATAAGAGTTGTAAGAAAAAATTGCAAACTTCAAAAAATGAATACATTTCTTTTCATTTTTACCAAGTGTTTTAGAGAAAACTCTAAACCAATAGTGAACATAAGAAAAACAATACCAAATTCTGCAATAGTTTTTAATTCACTATTTGTCGCCATATCATGCAATCAAAAAATGTAGGAAATAATTGTTCATGTAACTATATATCCTATAATTGTTGGTATTCTAAATCTATTCATAAACAAATTAAATATTGTTGATACAAATAGAGTTAATACAATTATTTCTAAAATCATAAGTGCAAAATTATAAATATAAGCAGTTAAATAAATGTTTTATTTAGTATTTTTACTCGGTATTCAATAATAATCAAATAAATATGCCGCAACTTGATTAAAAATATAGGCTGAAGTCTGCCCTCAATACTCATTTGTTCTTGGTCTATCTAATTTAACTATAATAACAAATTTTGGATCCTCCGCTGGTCAATATCAAGCATAAGATCAAATAGTAGATCAAACTCATTCTTCATATGATCATTTATATGGTATCTGAGAAGTTCCAGTTTTTCAAGCTACAGAATATCATTCTACATCTCAATTACTAGCCACTCAATTGGTAGCTGAATCAACTAACATTTTTGTTATTAATTCTGATGTAGATTCTTTTATTACTCTTCTCTCTACTTCTTTTTTATAAACTATAGTTTTTCACTCTGGGAATCTAATTTCTTCAACAATTCTTGGCTTAATATAGATTCAACCATTTGCTAATACACTATATGAAGTTGCCATTTGTAATGGAGTTACACTAATTCATAATCAATAACTACTTGTTAATAATTGTGCTTGGGACCATCTTTCCCATGGTTTTATTTTTGAATATACTTCTCAAGATAAATTTATTCATGTAACTTCTCAAAATCAAAAATCATTAAAATATTGATATAGTAAAACTTTTCAAACTCTTTGAACAATTCTTATCATTCAAACATTACAACTATAATTTAATGCGTGAGCAAAACTATTATATCCTAAACATTTGTCTGATGCATTTTCGATTGTAAAATTATCAATCGTCAATTCTCATTTATCCATATACATTGAATACTTTGTTATTTCTTGCGTATCCAATCATATTGCAACCGTTATAGATTTCATAATTGAACCTGGCTCATAGAGTGCAGATATAGCATCATTTTTATAAACCTGTGCTCAAAAGTCATTTTTATACTTATATTTAACTAGTGCTATATCTCATAATTCTTCCCTAGTTGCTTTTCTTAGATATATTTCTTCATTATCATAATAATATTTACTACCATTCTCAAAATCTTCTATAAAAACAGGATATCATAGTAAATCAACTTTTGGGTCTGGATATACAGAATATTTAACCTTTTCTAGCTCATAAACATCTGAATAATTATTTAAGTCATATGAAGGATAATTAGCCATTGAAATTACCTTTCAAGTTTGCGGATCCATAACAACAACTGTTCATTTATTTGCCTTAAACTGTTTAACTCATCTTTCTAAAATTCATTCAACTTTTTTTTGTATATTTCTATCTATTGTCGTAATTATACTTACTCATTCTCAAATTAAATCCTCTTTTTCTAATGATATAGGATCTATGATTCTTCATAAAATATCTTTTCTACTAACTATTTTTCAATTATTTCACTTCAGAATATTATTAAATTGTCACTCTATTCAATAATGTCCAACTCATTCACTATCTACAAAACCAATGATTTGAGAAGCAACTTCATTTTCTGGATAAAACCTATTTGGTTTAGGAGACAGAATAAAAAATCTTGAAATAGATCTATCAATATCCAAAATTCATTTTTTTATAGCTTCATTTTCATCATCTATTACCTCCTTTAAATATTCAGATACATGAATTGAAACTTTATTAATTACTGGTATGTATTTTAATTTTCTTTTTCTAAGTAAATATTCTAAGTCAGTTGCATCATATGCTAATACCGTAGATAATTTTTCACTTACGTAAGATAAATTTGTTATTTCTTCTGGGTTAGCATAAATGTAATTTCAACTAGGATAAATTCATGGCAATCATAACTTTTTCACCTTATCTATCTGATCATTCTCTAATTCTTGATCCAAAAATACACTAGTTACTGTTTCTTGCAATAACTTCTTTTTTAGATTATCTAGTAACATTTTTTTTATATTTTCCTCTGTATGTTCATAGTTTTCTATTTCTAGTACTTTCAAAAATTTTGTAAGATTATTTTCACATTCTCTCCTAGATTTCAGATAACATATTTGTTTATAAACAATATCTTGTAAAAAATAAGCAAGCTTTTCCTTATCTCATTTCATTTGTGGATCAACTGCTATATCATATAAATTTAGAGAAGTTCATAATACTGTCTCCCTTACTCATGATGAAAAAACCGTTCACCTAGTTACTGGAACTATAACTTTTCATATTTGTTGCTTATCAGCTAAACTTCTATAAAAATCATAATTCATAACTGTATAAGTAAACATCTTCCACATGATAATTAATGCAAAAACAGAAAAAAAAGCTGCAATAATATGTACTTTATTGCAATTATTTAAAAAACTTTTTATTTTTTTATCTTTGAGTAATCTTGTAAAAATCCCCTTTTTTTTCATCAATTATAAATTCTTAAAAATTAGTTCTTTTAATTCGTTTGGTATTATATCTCATCATCAAATTCTAACAAGTTTTTTTTCAATATTTTTCAGATCTTCATCTTTCATTTTATTTAGAACATCTTTTTTAAAAACTTCTAGTATATAAGGAAGTTTATTTTCTTTGTATTTGTCTAAACTTTTATACATAGAATAAATCACCTCTTCGGCTTCTCAAACACACTCAAATGGTTTTATTCAACTAATTCATAATAACTCCATAAAAGTTTCCTCTAGTTCTTTTTTAGCATACAGATCTTCTCAAAATATCTCTTTTACTTCCTTCTTTTTTAAATATGGTCTCAAGATAGAAAATACAAATGCGCATTTTGGACATGAATTACACCAATACTTTCAGTCTTTTTTATTATGATTTTTTTCATTTAAAATCTTGAAATTAACATTACAACTAGAAAAATTTCAAAAATATTGTTTTCAATATTCAGCAAATAACTCTGCTATTTTTACTTCATACATTCACCTTAAAAGTGAAAAATATTTAGTATTATCAGAAATATAATTTTTTACATATACTCAAAAGTCTTTTTCAAATTCTAAACTCTTAGAATATTGATGGTTAACTTCAACTCATTCCCATTCTATATTTCAAAAGTCAGCTGATTTTTCATTTGATAATACTATATATTTATAGTCATATATATACGAAGCTGCTTCTAAAGCAAAAGCGATAATTCATGTTATAGGTACATGTCAATTATAATATCACTCTTCATTTAATTCAAGTAAATTCTCTGAAATTTTTCTCTTGATAGATAGTATTTTTTTGTTTGAAATTTTTGCTGTATTTTTCTTCAATTTATCTTTTTTTCAAAAAACTACCAAGTCAAAATCTATTCAAGCTTTTTTTAATAATTCAATAGAGACGATTGTATCTTTTCATCATCATGTTGCTACTAATGCTTTATTTGAAACACTAAAATCTTTTTTAATATATTTTTTTCTAGAACAATTAAAAAAATTAAATAGTTTTTTTGGATTAATTTTATTAGTATATAGAAACTCTCATAATCAATTTATATAAAATTTTTTCCAGAAATTAATTTGATATTCATCTAAATATCCAGACTCTACTATTAGTTCTTTAGTTGGACAAGATTTATAATAACTTATTCATAATGCCATATGAAGATGAAAAAGTATATTATTTAAAGTTTCAATATCAAAATCCCCTCTAATCTTAAAATTTTTGGATGAAAAATCTATGATTTCTTCAAAAAAAACTTGATTATCAAAATTATAACGAAAAACAGCCTCCATTGTCGAATTATTAAATTCAAAATTAGAAAAATAAAATTTATAGAATTTTTTCATGATTTGTATGATTAGTTTTTGCTTAATAATCATATTTTATCCGTATTTTGGATAAAATCAAATTTAGATTTAAATACACGATTCTCATGAAACTATTATCCTATAGATTAGCCGATAAAATCATTTATAATTAATTTTAAAATTTATTTGATAATTTAATCTTTCTCTATATAATGCAGTTACATTTTACTGGTGTATTTTTCCGGTTAATGTAAATTTTAATTTATAAAAATACTTAGTTATGGCTATTACAAAAGAAGCAAAAGCTAAAATCGTTGCTGATTTCGGTTGAAAAAAATGAAACACTGGTTCTACGGAAGTTCAAATTGCAATTTTAACTTCTGAAATAGAAAATTTAAAAGATCATTTATTAATTCATAAAAAAGATAATCACTCTAGAAGAGGTATCTTACTTATGGTTGCAAAAAGAAGAAAATTACTTTCATACTTAAAATGAAAAAATATAGAAAAATATAACGAAATCTTAGAAAAACTAAATCTTAGAAAATAATAATAAAAAAAGAACTAAATTTAGTTCTTTTTTTTATGTATAAATTAATTCTTATCCTTAATAATTTTCCCAATAATTGATGAAAATAACTTTGTTTTAAAATTTAATTTTAACCTTTCTATAAATCTATCAATTATTAAATAATCATAATCCAAAACCTTTAATTTTAATTCAATCTTTGTTTTTCTTTTTCACATATTAGTAGTATTAATACTATCTACATCAATTCACATCGAAAAAATAATATCACTTAATTCTTTCAATACTCAAATCTGATTTTCAAAAATTAATTCCACAGCCACAATTATTGACTCATCTTCATATCATTCTAAATATGCCGATAACATTCTTTCTTTATTAACTCATTTTAATACATTACAATTTCTTTTATGTACTGTAATTATTCATTTAGAATTTATATGAGCAACAACATTTTTTGGTAATTTTTTGTTACAACAACTTCATAATTTGTAAGCTAATCATTCTTCTCATCATATAATTAATGATTTTTTTCATTCCTTATCCTTTTTACTAAGTTTTGCAGAAATTGCATTTTTAGGATTATTTTTCTTAACATTTAATAATTTTTTAGTTTTAAGTATTTTTTTAATAATTGAAGATGGTACAATACTTAAATTCCCAATTTGTTCCAATAGATTCCGCCTATCCTCTTTATTGTAGATAACCCCATCAAGACTTTTTAATACTGATAATTCCTTATCAAATGGCTCTAATCATGCTTTTTCTAAATATTTACTCATCATATCTTTTCCTCTCTCTCTGTGTAAATCTTTGTCTTCTTTTTTAAGATAATTTTTTATCCTATTTTTTGCTTTTACAGTTTTTACAAATGATATCCAAAATGGATTCGGTTTCTTATTCTTATCTATAATAATTTCTACCACATCTCAATTACTTAATCATTTATCTAGCGGATAAACAGAATCATTAACTTTTGCTAGTGTTATATGGTCTCATAATTCAGTATGTACGTAATAGGCAAAGTCTATCGGTGTAGATCCTGAAGGTAAATTAATAAAGTCTCATTTTGGTGTAAATACAAAAATCCTGTCCTTAAAAACATCAACTTTTAAAGATCAAACAAAATCACTATCTCAAACATTATTAACTAA
>CAXBVF010000016.1:0-17815 GCA_963979005.1 uncultured Candidatus Altimarinota bacterium
TATCAAATTTTTCTTTTAATTCAGTAATTTTAAACTTTTGCTCTATAGAATCATTAAAAGTTTCTGCTCATGTTTGTGGTCAATTAGCCATGTTTTTTTAATTATTGTTTATATTATTCTTGATTTTCAGTATCATCATCTGTAGGTAACAATATATATCAAATTGTTCAGACTGATCCCCCTATAAATATAGTTTTCCATTTATGTTTCAATAGAAAATTTGTAGGAATAGCAATAGTGTTCCATCATATTTTTCTAGTTGTTTTTAAGGCTCACCATGTCAACATTGTTCATGTTTTTAATCAACTTAAAACTAGTCATCATGTTGCTCATAAGGCAAATATTTTAACTACATCCCAAAATCTATCATCTGGCTCTATAGCTTTATTTTGATCAGTAATTTCCATGATTAACACAGATAAACTTCATCAAATTAATCAAGATACTGCTAAAGATTTAAGTCTCTCTAGTCAAATTTGTATAGCTCAACTACCAATTGATTTTAATTTATCAAATCATTTTGCTTTAGATATTTTATTAAAAAATTCTTTGTTTGTCATATTTTCTAATTTTTGTCTTAATATAGCTTCTCTTACTTTAGGATTTTTTAATAATTGTTTAATCCTTTCAGGTTTTAAGTTTTTTCAATTTAAAGAAACATTACCTCATGTTTCTATTTGGATTCTTCAATCTATAGGATGTCAAAGACTTCTAAATAAATTAAATTCTTCTGCTTTTTCTACTTTAATTATTTGTTTATAATTAATATCATTTATATATTTTACTCTGTAGCTTTCATCAATTTTTGAAATCATCTCATTTCTGCTTAATGGTTTTCATTTTCAGTTAAGTAAAAATTTACCATTAGTTTGTTTATTTATTACTAAGTTTCCTAGTTTTTTATTTTCAAATATGATTTGATTTTTATCTTTAAAGTGATTTAAAATTAATGATTTAAATCTTCTATTTTCATATCTAGATAATTCATCTACTGATTTAGTTTTTTCAGTTTTGTTTATTTTATTACTAGTAATAGCTCCTTCTTCTCAGTTTATTTTTTTCATTTCCCTAGTAATCTGTCATTTAATTACTCATGGAGTTTTTCAATTTGCATCAATTATTTCTATAAATTTACCATTTTCATCTAATTTTGCAGATACAGTTATATTATCTTTTTTGAATGTATGTTTGAATACATATCCGCTCAATTTACCATTTTCTAGAATAGGTTCTAATTTATCAGATTTTAAAGTAGTAAAGACTTCAAATTTTCAATCTACAGTTTTTCTAATAAAAAATAAATCATTTGGATTTTCTAAGTTTAATTTATCTAGTTTTATTTTAGCATCAGCTTCAACATCAAATATATTAATATTATTTCATGTTTTAGGTTTTTTGTTAAATTTAATTCATAAAATTTTTTCTTTAATAGTTTTTAAATATTTTGCATCCCATCATGCCTTTTTAGCAACTTTATCCATTATTTCTAAGAATTTTTCTCATTCAATAGGTGACAAATTACTAAACCATTTTCATAATTTTGTTCATTTTGTGATAATTGTAGCACCAGGTATAAGTCAAACTCCAGCTAATACATTGTCATACCATACTTTTTCCATTCTATAACTTGAGTCTACCCAAGGCATAGTTCTTGCTGCTTTTAGTAATACATCTTCATCAGTAAACATATCTACTGCATCAATTCATGCTCATGCTGTCCATCAAATTGGAGTAAATTCTGCTCATATTTGCAATGCTAGAAGGGCATAGAATGTATAGCTTGCATTTCTCTCTATATTTATATCATTTTTATCTTTTAATAAACTAGCTCCTTCTATACCAGGAATCTTATTTTCATCCATAAAATTCTTATGATCTTCATCTGAAGAATCTAAAACTGACCAATAATTTGCACTTGCATCTATTAACTCTAAAGATGTCCATGTTTTATTGAATTCTCAGTCATCAGTTAATTCTGCATCAAACATTTCTTTGATTTCGAACATTTTATGATTCATTCATATTCAACTAGGAGTTGAAAGAGTCTTTTTTAGTGGTTTTAAATCAATTTTCTTTGCTAAAACTACTGCACTAGGTAATATTTCATTATTTACTTCTGTAAATAAATCATTTAGATTAGAATTAATTATCCATCTTTGATTTTGTATTTCCACTATTCTATTAGATTCTTCATAATCTCATTCTTCTATTTGTTTATCAACCCATGCTATTCTCTCGTCTACTATTTTAGATAATTCTAATACTCTTAGCTGAATGGCTTTTTTGATTTTTCCGAGAATATTATCATCTAATCAAACTAGATTTGTTTCAATATATTTTTTGTATGTAGTTAAATAAGCTACTATATCTAACTTTAATCAGTTTTCTTTCAATTGTTCCGTTAATTCAGTTAATTCTTTTTTATTTATACTAAAATAATTAGAAATTGAATCAATTGTTTCAACAACTTCTATTATTTTTGAATCGGGAGTTTCAGGTTTTCAAGTAATTCATAAATCACTATTTTCTCAGCTAATTGTTTCTCATTTCTTTTCATTCGTAATATTTTGATTACCATCTAAATCATCAATTACTACTGGCTTATTTTTTTCTACTTTAGTAGTATTAGGTATTTGAGCAATCACTGAAGGGGTAACTTCTTCTTGTACTAAAGTAACATATTCAGCAGGCACCCATCAGTTTTTTCATTTAGAAGTATTAACTTCAATAAAAAGATATCAATTTTTTTTGATTTCATTCCCAGTAGTAGTAACTTCATCTCATTGTTTAAGTTTTCAAATAATTTTTTTATTTGAATCTCTTAATCTTAAATGGCTACTATCATTTTTTATTTTTACTTTTAATTTTTTTCATTGAACTATTCCTTCAATTCCAAAATCTGCAATAGTTCAGTCTACTAGATTTGTTGTAGAAAAATTATAACTAGACTGACTTCTAATTACATCATTATGTATACTTCACCTAGTACTTTCAACTATTGCAGAATGAGCTATTTTTTTATCAGCATCTAATTTTTTATATGCTTTATTCCATTTTTTTAATAAAACAAGCATACTACTGTCTTTTGGATATTCTTCTCAAAAATGATCTACATCTGGAGTAGAGTAATCAATATTTTTCACTCTTTTTAAGTTTTCTTCAACCCATGCCTTCATTTTAGATAAATCTTCTTTATTAATATTTTCAAGTCATTTATCTAAACTTGTTTCAACTGTATACCTATTTGGTCAATCAAAAAATCCCATAATATATAATTATTTATAAATTATTATTATTTTATCATATTTAACTACTATAGGTCAAAATTTACCACTTGACTATCTATCTTTTTACTAGATTCAAGACTTTTTAACTTCCATTTGCAAAAAATAAGCTTTTAAATAAACTTTTAAAAGTTAAATAAATTAAAAAATTATAAAAAATGTTAACACGTATTGCTAAATATTCTGCAAAAAATATCCTGAGAAATAAATTTCTTAGTTTATCATCAATTCTTGTTTTAACACTGCTAATGTTTTTTATTAATATATTAGTTATTCTTCATGACGTTAGTATAAAATTGATAAGTAGTATTAATTCAAAATTGACTATTTCATTATATTTAGAAGAGGGTTATGATAGAAACTCGGTAGAAATCATTGATTTAATAAACGATATAAAATATATTTGATGATGAATAGGTACTTATTGACCAATAGTTGTTGATTATAAAACAAAAGAAGATATTTTAGAGGATATTAGAGTAAAAGAACCATGACTTGTAAAAATATTAGAGAGAAGTAATCCTTTGCCTGAAACTATTGTATTATCTGATATTAGATTAGATCAATATACTGAATTGAATAGAGTTATTGAGAATAAACTATTTGTATTATCAAAAGAAGACGCAGATAGGGAATACTTTGCTAATTATAGTTCACAATATGAAAAAATAACTAATATAATTAGTGTACTTGATATTTTGCAGTTAGGTCTTTACATAATTATAACAATCTTTTTAATTTCTATATCTATAATAATATATTCAGTTATATGAAACTTTATATATTACTATAAAGATGAAATATATATTACTAGGTTAGTAGGTGGTAGTAAAGAATTTATATATGGTCCTTTTGTAATACAGGGTAGTATTTACTCTTTTATAGCATTTAGTTTAAGTTTATTTATATTCTTAGTTATTTTGAATAATGTAAATACCGCTTTTTCAGATTTATACTATTTTCATATATCTATTCCTGTATTTCTTCTTGAAATGATTTTATTCGTACTTATTTGATGAATGGCTTGATATCTTTCATCTAAAAAATACTTAAAATAATAGCTTGTAGCCTCCTTCCATTAGACTTAAGAGAAGGAATTTAGGATGGGTTAATTAAAAAAAGAAAAAAAAGATTTGCATTCATTAATTTTATTAATATACTCCCATCTGCAATAACAAATGGATTCGTAGCTCAGTTTTGGTTAGAGCGCCGCACTGTCACTGCGGAGGTCGCGAGTTCGAGTCTCGTCGAGTCCGCCATTTGAAAAACAAACAGCAAATATTTGCTTAACAAATAGAGAGTTTAAAACAAATTGAAATAAATTTGCCTCTGTATTCGTTTATTATAATATTTGGGGAATTAGCTCAGTTGGCTAGAGCGCCTGCCTTGCACGCAGGAGGTCAGGAGTTCGACTCTCCTATTCTCCACCATTTTTATTTTATTTTGTAATTATCTTATAATGCCTGCAAATAAAAGACCTAGAAGAGTAAACTATGCAGTTAACAAGAAATGACCTAAAACTTGATGAAAAGTTGGGAAAGCAGTAAGTCATTATAAAAAACTGCAGATGAGAATATCTTTTGAATGAGAAACTAAATGGTTAACTAACGCTGTAAAAATAGTTACAGTTAAGTTAAAAAAATACCAAATAAATCTTAACAAAATATAAAATGCCAAGATTAACAGGACACACACACAAAAAATTAAGAAGAGCCTTAACTCTTATAGAGAAAAAGGTGAGAAAGACTAGAAGATAAGAAAACATTGATTTTTCTTACTAAATTATTAAAGTTTTAATACTTTTATTTTATTTATTTTTAAACTATTTATATTATGGCTTACGATAGATCTAAACCACATATGAACATTGGTACTATTGGTCATGTTGATCATGGTAAAACTACTACTACTGCAGGTATTTCTGCTGTATTAACTGTTATTGCTTGAGGTGATGTTAGAGACTTTGCTTCTATTGATAATGCTCCTGAAGAAAGAGCAAGAGGTATTACTATTAATACTTCACACGTTGAATATGAAACTGCTGCTAGACATTACGCTCATGTAGATTGTCCAGGACATGCTGATTATGTTAAAAACATGATTACTGGTGCTGCACAAATGGATGCTGCTATATTAATAGTTGCTGCTACTGACGGACCTATGGCTCAAACTAGAGAACATATCCTTCTATCTAGACAAGTAGGTGTTCCTTACATCGTTGTATTCATGAATAAATGTGATATGGTTGATGATGAAGAAATGCTTGAATTAGTAGAAATGGAAATCAGAGATTTATTAACTAAATATGATTTTCCAGGTGATGATACTCCAATTATTAGAGGTTCAGGACTAGTTGCTCTTGAAAATCCTACTGATATGGATAAAGCATACGGTGCTAAAACTATTGTTGAATTATTCGAAAAACTTGAAGAATTTGTTCCAGTTCCTGAAAGACCAACTGATAAAGATTTCTTAATGCCTATTGAAGATGTATTTTCAATTAAAGGTAGAGGAACTGTTGTTACTGGTAAAATCGAAACTGGTGTAATTACTGTTGGTGAAGAAGTTGAAATTGTTGGTATCAAAGATACTACAAAATCTACAGTTACTGGTGTTGAAATGTTCCACAAATTATTAGATAGAGGTGAAGCTTGAGATAATGCTGGTATCCTACTAAGAGGTATAGAAAGAGAAGACGTTGAAAGAGGTCAAGTTCTTGCTAAACCAGGATCAATTAAACCACATACTGAATTCGAAGCTGAAGTATATATCCTTACTAAAGACGAAGGTGGTAGACATACTCCTTTCTTCAAAGGTTACAAACCTCAATTCTACTTCAGAACTACTGATGTAACTGGTGATATTGAATTACCTGCTGGAGTTGAAATGGTTATGCCTGGTGATAACATTCAAATGACTGTTAAACTACAACAACCAATTGCGATGACTGATTGATTAAGATTTGCGATTAGAGAAGGTGGTAGAACTGTTGGTTCAGGTGTTGTTGCTAAAGTTAAAGCGTAAGCTTTACTTAATGTAAACTAATAAACTTAGTATTATCTTGAAATATAGATAGTACTAAGCAATTAGATTATATTAAATTTATTTATTACTGAATATATAATGTCTGCAAAAAAAACTACAACTAAAATGAGAATATGTGTAAAATCTTTTGATCATAGATTATTAGATGAAGCTGTTAAGAAAATTGTAATGATTGCTGGTGATTCATGAGCAAAAGTAGTTGGTCCAATTCCACTTCCTACTAAAATCGAAAAAATTACAGTTAACAGATCTACTTTTGTTAATAAAGATGCAAGAGAACAATTTGAAATAAGAAGACACAAAAGATTAATTGATATTTTAGAACCTTCTTCTAAAACTATGGAATTATTACAAGATTTATCTATTCCTAACGGAGTTGGTATCGAAATAAAAGCGTAATAGCTTTAATTATTTTAAAAATATAATAATAAAATTAACATGGCTAGAGTTTGTGAAATAACTTGAAAAAGAACGGCTGTTGGTAATAATAGATCTCACTCTTTAAGAGCAACTAAGAGAAAATTTTACCCAAATCTTTTTTATAAGAATATTAAAGATCCTGAAACAGGATTAGTTTATAAAATTAGAGTTTCTGCAAAAGGTCTTAGAACTTTGAGAAAACACTGAGTAATATAAAATAAGGACAAGATTTATCTTGTCTCTACTTAAGCCCGGATGGTGGAATTGGTAGACACGCGAGACTTAAAATCTCGTTTTTTCGGAAGTCCGGGTTCGATTCCCGGTCCGGGCACCATACAACAATTAAAAAACAATAAAAACTAATTTATAATTTACAAAATTTTATGTTAAAAATAAGATTATCAAGAGCATGAAAAAGAAATATGCCATTCTTCAGAGTTGTTTTAACTGAACATACTATTGCAGCTAAACATGGTTACAAAGAAGTATTAGGTTTTTACAATCCAATATCTAAAGAATTTAAAATAAAAGATTTAGATAAAGTAAAAACTTATGTTTCACACGGAGTTCAATTTTCACCTAGAGTTGAAAAACTTCTTAAAGTAAATAATATTTCTATATAAGAATTAACAGATCCTTCAGTAATTTAATATTGAAGGATATTATTTTTTTAATATAATAACATATGAAAGAGGTAGATTTTTTACAATTTATAGTTGAGAACCTGGTTGATAACAAATGAGATATCGTTATTGAGAGAACAGAAGATGAATTAGGTGTATTATTAACACTTAAAGTCAATTCAGATGATATGGGGATTATTATTTGAAAATCATGAAATACTATAAATTCAATTAGATCTATACTTAGACTCTTTTGAATGAAAATTGATAAAAGATTAAACCTAAAGGTGTTAGATTAGTTATTAAAAAATATGTTATGATATATGAAACTACTTACGCATTAAATGAGTCAGCATCTATTTTTGGAGCTTCAATGAATTTTTGAGATTTTATATTACTATCAATTTCTTTATTTGTTCTATCTTCAGGTGTTTTCTCAATAGTATTTATATTATGGTGAGGTTTACTTCTAATTCTTTCATGAGGAAAAGATGACAAGATAAAACCAGCTATTAATACGATTAGATACGCTGTAATTGGTATTATTATCACAGTATTAACGATATTTATATTTCCTATATTAGGTAGGTTATTATGACTAGATGTAGAAAAATATGCTGAACCTAAAAGGATTTTCGAAAAAATAGAGGAAATTTGAAACAAGGTTTTTGGTAACAATACTAATACTTTTGACTGAACTATAGATGATATTGACGATTTTCCATCAGACTTTTCAGATTTATAAAAAAGACACTTATTAATAAGTGTCTTTTTTGAATATAAAATATATCCATTTTTCGTATATATTCATATTATCTGTTTTTGAGTCGTTTATAATAATTTCTTCTTCTATAACTATTCATGTAGATGTATTTTCTACTGCAAATGTGTTATATACCTTTTCTGAAGTTAGATATACTACATCCTCTCATTTATTTTTAAATGATTGTTGTTCTTTTAAAACCTTATTTATATAAGCTAGTGATCTTTTGTACTTTATTATTTTTTCTGCTTCTTCTATCTTATCTTTTATATTTTTATTGATTTCTGATATATATTCTATATGTGAATTAATTTTATACTCTTTGTATGTAAAGTTTAAAATCAAATATCATATGTAGAGAATAATTCATATCATTATCAAGAATATGTATTGTTTTTTCATATTTTTTGGATATTTTTAAAAATTATATAAAATGGTATTTATATATTAACTAGTTTAATTTTATTTACTTTATAATACCTATAATGACTAAAATAAAAAATAAATTTATAATTTTTATTATACTAATAATTATATGAATTATATGATTCTGAATTTTTTCTTCATTTTATAATAAGAATGTGGATAGAGACTCTTATGTTATTTTATTAAACTGAAAAGCTGTACTCAATAACAATATATTGAGCTTAGATGAAAAAGAAAAACTTTCTATATGAGATACTATCAGAACTATATGAGAAGATGCCTTAGCTATATTAGAATGGTGAGATTGAAGTGTTACTAGATTATGATGAGATACTAGTATAGAAATAAACGAATTATTTGTTTCTAACGACCTTTGAAAATTAAATATATCATTTGAACTTATTAACTGAAAAACTTGGTCTAATGTTATTTCATTTTTATGAGAAGACTCATATTTTAAAGAATACTTTAGAGACTCGGAAGCCGCTGTTAGGTGAACTATATTTAATGTTGATTTAGATAATGATTATTTATATGTACTTGATCATAAATTAAATCTTAAAACAGATACTTGAGAAGTTATTGTAGTCGATGAACAACAACCTATAAATCTAAAGACATTTAGTTTTATAGAACTTGCAGAATTTCTTAACAATTTCAAGGACAAGGCTTGGGAAAATTTAAATAATAATTTTGATAGTGCCTTCTTTGATACTTTAAAAAGCAGAGCAAACGAAGATTTAAATAATCTTATTAATTTAAGAAATATTGATATCAATTGAGTAATAAACGATTCAGAAGCTAGGGAAGAGCTATATAATGAATTATTAACAGAATATCAAAAAATAAATTTTATAAAAGTAGATGATGGAGAATTATTTGAAGCTAAATTAGAGATAAAAGAACAACTAGTTAAACTAGCAAATGCTAGAGAAAAAGCAATATTACTAGAGAATACATTATATGATTTCAAGGATATAATAGACTCAAAAGATTATAGTGAATTAGATAAAATATTACCTATACTTTCAGATAATAAAGATTTACTAGACAGTCTAAATCTAAAAAATCATATTAATCTTGATTCTATTCCAGATGATTTAAAAGAGAGTTTTTGAGAAAATTTTAATCAATTAAAAGATATGTTTTGAGGATCATTAATAGATGTTAAGAGCTTAGATATTGATGTAAAATCAATTGAAGAAAAAGCTAGTCAAGCTTTAAAAGATGGTTTAGATAGTTTATTTAATAAATAGTATATTTTGTTTAAAAATAGAATTTCAATTACAAAGAATAGAAATGTATTATCTATATCAATGTCACTCATTATTTTTTGAATTATTTTTTTAATAAGTATTTCTAATTTTTTATATATATTTGATAAAAAAATACAGGATTTGTATTTTTTATTTAATGATACAAATATAAATAAGGATATAATAGTTGTAGAAATAGATGAAGATACTCTTTCATGAAGAAAAAATGTAAACTGAGAAGTAATAGTTGAATGATTATGAAGGTTTCCTTTTGATAGGAGATATTATGCAACAGTAATAGATAATTTAAATAATGCTTGAGCATCTGTAGTAGCACTTGATATAATTTTCTGAGAAAAAAGTGATACTGAGTCAGATGATATTTTATCTAATTCTATGAAAAATGCATGAAATGTTATTCTTTGACTTTGGCCAAATTCAAGTTGAGTTTTACAATATCCTTACGAAAAATTCAGAAAATATATATTTACTTCAGGTTATTATGCTCCTAATATTGATAAAACTACAAATGTAGTTTATTCTATAAAACCTTATTCACAGTTTAGATGAATAGATGAAATATATGAACATTTTTCTATATCTATAATCAGATGATTTTATGCAAAAATATATGATAATGATGACTATTTAAGCTCTAAACGTATTTTTAAAGATGATAATATACTTATATCTGACAAAATAGAGTTAACTAGATCTAGAGAACTCCAAAATGAGGTTTTAATCAACTATAATAATAGTTATAAATTTACTAAAAAATCATTCTTAGATATTTATAATAATCAGTTTGATCCTGAATTAGTTAAGGATAAGATTATATTAATATGAGCTACCGCAAAATGAATTAAAGATGTATTTAACACTCCTTTATGAACAGAGTATTGAGTTTATGTTCATGCAAATATGATAAATACTATTCTTACAAAGAATGGAATAAAATATTTCAATAAAACGCTAGAATGGTTTTTAATATTTTTACTTATTATTGTTTCAGTATATTTTAATTTTAGTAAATCATCATATATTTTAGTTTTGAGTAATATAGCCCTTACTTCTATATTTATATTATGAGTTTTATATATCACACTACTTACAACTGCGTTATTAAACTATCCTATTGAATTATTTATAGCTTTGATACTTTCTTTAACTGTTTCAAATGTAGCCAAGTATTTAATAGAAAACAAACATAAAACTAGATTAAATAAGGCTCTTTCAGAATATGTATCTGAAGATGTAGCACATGAAATATTATCAGGAGACTGAAGAGTTAATTTGGATTGAGAAAATAAGGATATTTGAATATTTTTCTCTGACATAGAATGATTTACTAGTATATCAGAACAATTTTCACCAGAATTATTAGTATCTTTTCTTAGAGAATATCTAAGTGAAATGTCTAACATTATTATGGATGAAAAGTGATTTATAAATAAGTACGAATGAGATGCTATAATTGCATTATGGTGAGTTTTTTGAAAAGATTCTATGGAATCATACCAAATATGTTTATCTTCGTTAGAACAACAAAAAAGACTCAAAGAATTAAACATTGAATGGTGAAAAAGATGATTTGCGGAGATAAAAACTAGAATATGAATTCATTATTGACATGCTATTATTTGAAATATATGAGCAGAGTGAAGAAAGATGGAATTTACAGCTCTTTGAGATAATGTAAACCTAGCATCCCGCTTAGAATGAGTAAATAAATTTTATTGAACGAATATATGTGCGAGTGAGGATATATATAAACTAGAAAAAGAGCATTTTGAATTTAGATATTTAGACAAAATAAGAGTTAAATGAAAAGAAAATTCTATAGATATTTATGAACTAATAGCTTTAAAATGAGAGCTATCAAATAAACAAAAGGATTTATACTTAAAATTTGAAGAAGCAATAGAATTATATAAAGACATGAAATTTGAGGAAGCATGAAAAGTATTTACACTTCTATCAAAATGATGAGATAATCCAAGTACAACCTATAAACAAAGATGTGAAGTTTTTCAAAAAAAATCCCCTAAAGCTGATTGGGATAGGATTTGGGTAATGGAAGATAAATAATTTTTATGTATTAATAATTAAAAAAATAGTCAAAAAAGTTTGACTATTTTTTTTTCTATATATAATAGCTCCCGCAATAAGTGATACGCGGCCATCGTCTAGGGGTTAGGACTTCTGGTTTTCATCCAGGCAACCGGGGTTCGATTCCCCGTGGCCGTACCATTATTGCATATATCGCGGGGTAGAGAAGTGGTATCTCGTCGGGCTCATAACCCGAAGATCACTGGTTCAAGTCCAGTCTCCGCAACCAATTAAAAATCAATAAAAAAGCTATGTTTTATTACGAAACATAGCTTTTTTAGTTTATTTATATATCCAAGGTGCAATTAGATTTAGTATTACTCAGCTAAGAAATAATATAACTAATCATATAAGGGTTCATGTTATTCTTTTTTTAGAATCATCTTTTAATGCTTGATCTATTCATCACATAGAATATAATATACCATTTATAACAATATATAATACTCAAGCAAGTGCAGCTATAAACGTAAAATATTTAATAATTTTTCATAATAAAACTGTAACTAAAGATAATCATTTAGGTATTTCGCAATAATATTTTTCATTTTCTTTACCCTCATTTTCTACTTTACATTCATCTAACATTGCACTTAAATCAATACTTACACTTGTTTTTATTGTTGAATCTCAATCTGCTGCATAAGTATTTGAAATACTATTTACTGATAATATTAATAGAGAAAAAATTAATATATATTTTATTAAAAGGCTTTTCATAGTTTTAAACAGTTAGAGTTATTAAATCTTTTAAGAAAGCGTAAGATGCTAATAATATTATTGTAGCAATAATTGTATTGATAACAATACTTTTTGCTTTTTTTACTCTTTCTTCATCTCCATTTGATGTTATATAATAATATCAAGCTAATGTTAGGAAGAATATTGCTACTGGTCCTGCAAAGAATAATGCCAGATTTTCTAATGTTTCAAATAAATTTGCTCAGTCAGATATACTTCAAGTATATACTATGGATTGCCAACCTTCTATAAATCAAACGAATATAAGTCATACAAGAGACCACAAAATTTTATTTTTTGCTTCTGTCATTTGTTCCTCTCTTCATCTAGCTGTCATTATTTTGATTCCAGAAAGAATTATCATAAATATAGCTATTCATATAATAGCAGTTTCTATAAACATAACTATTCATCAGTTTATTGTATCATCAAATAGTTTTGTGTTTATAAATATACTGACTTCTGATTGAGCTAATTGACTAGTCCATGTTCAATGAATATTTCCATCAATTGCTCATCTATTAGCTATGAATAGGTTATAAACTGTTCAAGGAATATTAATAAAAACTAATCATACAAGTGTATACCATAATTGTCTTTTAGAAGTACTTAATTTGTCTTCATCTGTTCACATTGAAATAACCATTTGTATTCAAATATATACCATAAAGATTACAAGTAATCACGATATAATATATTTTATCATAGTAAGAATACTAAATCATACATTTTTAACATCTTCTTGAATATCTCAAGTACCTGCAATACCATTTAAAGAGTGTTCAGTTATATTATTTATTCATTGAATAGTCTCTAATCAGTCTACTCATGCATTTACAGCAGAAGTACTAAATATCGCAAATGTAATAAGAAACAGAGTAATAATTTTAATTATGTTTTTCATATTTTATTTTTATATTATATTGTTGTTTCAGGAAGTATAAAGAAAGTCAGTATTAGGTAGTTTGTTACTAATATAAGTAATCATATAGTAATATACATAATACTAGCTTTAGCTTTTTTTAACTTTTCTTCATCTCAAGCTGATACTAAAACAGAAAATCATGCATAGATTATCATTAATATTACAACAATACCAACAAATCCATTAACCCAGTCAATAATTTTAACTACTATAGCAGCAAATCATTCCAAATCTACTACAGTTTGCCTACTTTGACAAATTGTACTAAAACATTCAGTTTTTCAATAAATAGTATTAACAAGTGCTCATGATATCTTAACTACAACAAATCATATAGCAGCATACATTACAGTCATTTTTCAATTTTTAGCTTTTTCTTCATCTCAGTTAGAAGTAACAAGTCTAAAAAATGCATATACCATCATAGCCAAGAATATGAAACTAGTAGCAGTTTCTAATATTCATATCATTGGTTGAATAATAATTTTTATGAAATTAGTTGCAAGTGTATTACCTATCTCTTTATCAAATAATACATTTACAAAGTAATAAGAAAGTTGTGTGATAATTATTCAAACAGATATCCAAAGTATTCATTTTTTAAAATTTGAGATTTCTTCTTCTGTTTTTCATGAAAATAATAGTTTTAAAACTAATATAAGAAAATAGATTCAAGCAATTAGAAAAAATAGATTTTTCAAGTCACGAGCAATTCTGATTAATGAAAAGTAAATTCATTTTTCTCATCATATCCCTATACTGTAGTCAGTAGTTTTATTTTGAATTCAGTCTAATAGCTCATTTGTATGAGTTCCAGATTCAGATGCAGTTCATATATTTAGGTTTTTATTATCGAGTACAGGAATTGGTGCATTTGCTGCATAAGTTGTATCAAGAAAAACTCCAAATAACAATAATAGCATCAGACTAATTTTCGTTAATAATTTCATAAACTAAGCTAATTAATTAATATTTATATTATTTTAACATATTTATAGATAAAAAACAAAAATAACACAAAACTCCCCCTATTCACTTCGTTCATTTCCCCCTCATTGAGGGGGAGAAGACCAAAGTACTTTATTTAGGGGGAGTTTTCATTTATTCTGGATTAATTCAAAGCCTAGCTTCAATTTCCATATCCACATATTTCTTTTTTCTTCAGAATTTTTTTCTAGAATATTCTTTTATAATTGCTGCTATTTTTTTATTTTGATAGTTTAAATCCCATATTGTTTTTAGATCAAATACTCTAGTTGTAGCATTATCGATATTCAGTTTACAATAGGTAGTATAATTAGCTATTCATATAATATCTTGTTGTGATAATAATGGGGCATAT
The DNA here is from genome assembly GCA_963979005.1 of uncultured Candidatus Altimarinota bacterium. Lineage (GTDB taxonomy): Bacteria > Patescibacteriota > Gracilibacteria > BD1-5 > UBA6164 > UBA6164. The sequence goes on from CAXBVF010000016.1 coordinate 14,935, forward strand.
TCTTTTTCCATATATTCAGCATCATCGGCACCAACCTTGAAACTCATAATAGTTCAGGCATTACCGAATACAGCATCTTTAATTGATGGTTTTCATTCTTTTCACTGACCTCATATTTGGGCAATAAATTGGTGAGCCATAATTAATATAAGTTTATATTTTCTCGCCTCACTTAATATCTCTCAAAAAGTTTCTGTTGCAAAGTTTTGAAACTCATCAACATATAGATAAAAATCTTTTCTCTCTTCTTGAGGCATATCAGCTCTACTCATTGCTGCCATATTTATCTTTGATACAAATATTAATCAAAGTAATTGTGCATTAAGTGATCAAATTTTACCTTTAGAAAGATTTACAAGTAAAACTTTTTTATTATCCATTATTTCTCTGATATTAAAGGCTGATTTTGGTTGACCTATAATATTTCTAATTGTAGTATTTGTTATAAATGGACCAAATTTTGAACTAAAATAAGGTATCATTTCTTGTTTCTCTCTATCTCAAGTATTTGCATATTCATGCTCCCAGAAAGACTTAACTACTGGATTTTTGATTTTAGATGTTTTATATTTCATAAATGCATCATCCACAAAAAGTCTAGGTACATCTATAAGAGTTCATCCATCTTCTACATCTTCCATTAGAGTCAAACATCCATTACGGAAATAATGCTGTATTCTAGGACCAAATACTTCATCACCGAATATTTTTATAAAGATTTCAGTAGCATCCATAGCAGCTCTATCCATTTCTCTTTTTCTAATTTCTGGATCTGTTGCTGTTATTTCAAGCATATTAAGCCCCATTGGTCTTTCAGTATCAGCAGGATCAAATATTGTTATATCTTTTGCTCTTTCTTTTGGTGCAAATTCTAGTACATCTTCAACTAAATCACCATGTGGATCAATAATACATAATCCATCTCCATTCCGAAGGTCTTGTCTAGCTAAATATCAAATAAATACTGATTTTCAACCTCATGACTTTCAAATAACATAATGATGTCTTCATCTATCTTTTCTATTAAAATAGATAGGTGTTTTTTTGTTTCTATATTCATTCCATCCAAGTAAAACTCAGTCTCTATATACAGGAAATCATCATAGTTTCCTGTGAACTTTTACTAGATTTCAGCTAGCATCTTTTTCCTCTAAAATAGTTGCCTGACTAGGAAATTTTAGATTATGAGGAATTGGTAATTTTTTATATTCTAACCAACTAATTATTGGAGATTTATTATAAGTTATATCAGGTAGGTGATAAAGAGTTGATACTTCATCAATAGATAAAAATGAAATATTTTGAAAAAATCATACTAATTTAAATTTAAATCAAATATACCTTAAAGGTGTAAATATAAAAGGAAGAGCATCCTCTCTTACTTGAGGGTTATCTAGGCTATTATTATATTCATCAGTAAAAATAGAAGCAGCGGCCACAATAGCATGTACTCAATTTTCTGCATTTTGTGATTCTTTACTACTTACTAATATTCTAATAGATGTAGTAAAAAATGGTTGTCATGCAGATTCTCACATTATTTTTTGAGCCTCAGTTTCTGCTTGATTGAATATTTTATAAGCATCTCATTCACTAGCTCAAGGAGCATTATTTGATGAGACCATATCTTCTGGTCATTCTATAATAGCTACTAGAGGATTCCACAGCCATCAAAGTATAGAAAAAAGAGGTTTTTTAGTTTTTTTATATTTTCATTTTGCTACAAGCGATGCAGCTTTTTTAGCTTTTTTATTGAATCAAAATTCAGGCTTAATTACTAATTGGTAAACGGCTTTATCATCTTTATTTAATCATCCAAAAACATTTGTAAAGTTGTTTATTGGGTCATCTTCTAGGTATTTATAGGTTTTTATAGGGTAAACATCATCATTTTCTTTTCAAAGTGATGCTCATCTCATTTTATATCATTTTGGTTTTATATTTATATAATCTTTTTTATCTACCACTATTATTTCTGCATCAGTATAAACAGATGTTAAATGCTGAGAGACTAGATTTACATAAGATTTATATGTAACTACATAAAAGCATACCTCATTATTTTCATAAACAAGTTCTAAAGAAATTTTAGAATGTCTAAATATAGCATTTAAAACTGTATCTTTTAATCATGCTTCAGATAGCTTATGAATTGCCTTATAGAACATGCTCATCATTCAAATCTTTTCTTTGAAATCTTTTTTTGTCTCTTTCTCTTTATCTAGTTTTGAATCTGCTCTTGGTAGGGTAACTTTTAAATACCTTAAATTTTTTGAATAAAATAGTTCGAATAAAAAACGAATAGTTTTAATAAAAACATATCCTCATACAAGTATTAATGCACCTATTAGTAAGTAATATGCTATAGTCATTAAAAAATCTATACTTGAGTCAAACATTCAAGCTTCAGATGAACTAGTTTTTTCTTTAGTTGGAGTTAGGCTTGTAGGTCTAGCCAAAGCTGCAAAACTAATATTGACTTCTGTAATATAACAGATAATTGCGAAAAGAATTTTTTTCATTTAATTTTATTTATATTTAATCTATATTATTTTAACACAAAAAACGTATTTATAAAAATTAATGGTATTGACGATAATGTATTAGCTTTTTTAATTAATATTTATTAATTTTTTTATAATATTGTAAAGCTATTTATATTAAAATAAATGGCTTATTTATTGAAATAAGTTATAATAATGATGAAATTTATATTTTTTTATTTACTAGTCATGAACAAACAAAAACAAGCCTTTACCTTAGTAGAACTAATAGTAGTAATTACAATACTAGCAATATTATGAACAATAGCTTTTATATCCCTTCAATGATATTCAAAAGATGCAAGAGATGGTGTTAGAATAAGTGATGTATCAAATAT
>CAXBVF010000017.1:0-17687 GCA_963979005.1 uncultured Candidatus Altimarinota bacterium
TGTAGATCTTGTTTTCATAATTATATATTTAAAATTAATAATTTGATTATAATTATTTTTCTGATTTTCTATAGAATAAAAGTTTTTTCGTCTTTACAAACACAAAAAAAGAAGTTATATATAACTTCTTTTTTTTATTTAAACCTAGATATTTTTAATTCCAATTTTTCTAATTTAACTTTTGCTAATTCTTTCTTTTCCATTTCAGCTCTTACAAGTTTTTCAGGAGCCTTATTGACAAAGGCCTCATTTAATAATTTTCTATCTAATATTGCAATATATTCTTTTGTATCAACTATTTGTTCTTTTAGTCTTAAAATTTCTTTATCAACATCAAGAGCATTACTCGTATCAACAAATACTTCAACTCATGATTTAATTATTCAGTAAGCTAAATTATCGTCAATAGGTTTTTTACTTACTATTTCAAAACTATCAGCATTTACAATTCAAGATATTAAGACTGAAACATTTTCAATAATTTCTGCATTCTTATTTTTTGCATAAATAAGAATTCAAACCTTTTTGTTTGGCATTATATTATTACTAGATCTAAGACTTCTTATTTCTTTTATGATATCTATAATAAAATTCTTATCTTTTTCTAATTTTTCATCTCTAACTAATAATACTTTTCACCATTCTGCATCAATTAAATCTCAACTAAATCATAGTTTATTATAAATTTCTTCCGTAACAAATGGTATATAAGGGTGCCATAATTTAAGTAATCTATCGAGAACATAAGTTATTACTTTTGAACCATACTTTGAAGAATCTTTTGTAAGCTTAAATTCCTCTATGTAATAATCACAAAATTCATTTCTAGTAAAAATTTGTAACTCTTGTCCAGCTTCAGAAAAATTATATTTTTCCATTGCATCAGTTACTAATTCAGATAAATATTTAATTCTAGATAAAATCCATTTTTCATGGAACATTAAATTATCATAATTTTTTATTAAATCTTTTTCTATTTTATTGATATCATTAGTTCATTCAACATAAGCTGAAACAAATCTAGAAGCATTCCATAATTTATTTATGAAAAACATATTATTTTCTACATTTACTTCATCAAATTTTAAATCATTTCATGGTGTATTTCATATACTCAAAGTCAATCTAAGTGCATCAGTTCAATATTTATCTATCATATCTATTGGATCAATACCATTTCCAAGAGATTTACTCATTTTTTTACCATCTTTATCCTTTACTAATCAGTGAAGATAAACTGTTTTAAATGGAGTTTCTCATGTAAATTCGTATCCAAACATCAACATTCTAATTACCCAGAAAAATATTATATCATGCCCAGTTTCTAAAACTTGTGCAGGGTAAAATTTATGAAACATGTCAGGCTGTTTATCTGCTCAAATTTCATATCAAAGTATTGAAAATGGCCATAATCATGAAGAAAACCAAGTATCTAATGCATCAGAATCTTGTTCTAATTCAGTGTCTTTTCAATAATGTGCTTTAGCGTTTTCCAATGCTTGTTCTTCTGTTTCACTACAAAAGATTTCACCATCTGGTCCATACCAAACAGGTATTCTATGTCACCAAATTAATTGTCTAGATATACACCAATCTCTTAAATTAAAAGCCCAATCTTCAAATGTTTTATTAAATCTTTTTGGAATAATTTCAAATTCTTTTGCTCTATATCATTTTATTACCTTTTTTATAATTGGCTCTACTTTAACAAACCATTGAGTAGAAACAATAGTTTCAATTTTTGCATTAGTTCTTTCTCAGTATCATACTTTTGATATATGATCTTCTATTTTTACTAAATTTCATTTTGCCTTTAGCAGTTCAACTATATTTTCTCTTGCAGTCATATAATCTTGTCATGCCAGAATTCAAGCAATATCAGTCATTTTTCAATCTTTTCAAATTACAATATTATCTAATTGTAAATCATGTCTTTTCCCTACTTCAAAATCATTAGCATCATGTGCTGGGGTTATTTTAACTGCTCAAGTTCAAAATTCCATTTTAACCATTTCGTCAGCAATAAGTGGAATTTCTTTGTTAACAATTGGAAGAATTAACTTTTTCCCAGCTTTTAGTAATTTTTTATATCTTTTATCCTTTGGATGAACAGCTACCGCCACATCTCATAAAAGAGTTTCAGGTCTAGTTGTAGCAATTACAACCTCGTTATCTGAACCAGATACGAAATATGTAATATGATACAATTTTCATGCTTCTTCTTTATAAATAACTTCTTGATCTGATACAACTGTATCTAATACAGGGTCAAAGTTAACCATATATTCTCACTTATAAATAAGTCATTTGTTATACAAATCTACAAATGCCTTGTTTACTTTTTCGTTCATTGACTCTTCAAATGTAAATTTTTCAGTTGACCAATCACAACTTGTTCACATTTTTCTGAATTGATTTTGTATTATTCAACCATATTTATCAGTCCAGTCAAAACATTCTTTTATGAATTCTTCTCTAGATATATTATGTTTATCCTTTCATTCTAATGCAAGTTTTTCTTCTACTTTTACCTGTGTAGATATTCATGCGTGGTCCGTACCAGGCATTAGAATAGTTTCATCTCATTTCATTCTATGGTACCTAGTCATTAAATCCTCTAATGTAAGCATTACAGAATGACCAATATGTAATTTACTAGTTACATTTGGAGGTGGCATTGGTATATAAAATTGATTTCATGTTGTAGATTCCTTCGGTTTAAATTTACCTCATTTTTCCCACTGAGTATATAGTTTTTCCTCAAACTCTTTTGGTGAGTACTTTTTTGGGAAATCATTGTTGTCCATAATTTGTTTTTAATAGTTAAAATTTTAATAATTACCTGTTATCTCAATTTTAACTGACTCGTACAATAAAATAATATGTTGTCATATTATTGGTTTAATTAAAAAATAAGCTTGTTACTATTATAGTAACAAGCTTAAAAAATCAAAATTTTGTTTTTTAAATTATCTGATTAATAAATAACCAGAATTAACTAATGTTGAATACTGAGCAATTTCAGGATTTTCAACAATAATTTGTAAAGAGCTATAAGCAGCAGCTTCAGCTATTTTAATACTCATAGTAGCGGCAGCCATAATAAATACTGACCATCTTAGGCTTTGAGTAATTTTATTTTTTGTTCTTTTTTTCATAAAAACTAATTAAAAATATAAAAGTACATATATATTAAAACATATATTAAATGTTTTGTCAAAAAAAATAGCACTTTTAAGTGCTATTTTTTAATAATTATTATTTCTAAAAACTACTTTTCTTCTTTTTCGGTTTCTGAATCCTCTTTTTCTTGCATTTGTAAATTTAGCTCATCCCATATCTCTTTTGGAATGTTTTTAGCAATTTTTACTTTAGGATAATTCTTAGCGGCTAAGAATGGTCATCTTCTTGAATTTTTAAGTACCATTTCTTCTCATGACTCCTCATCTATCAAAAATCCTTTTTCAGAGAGTAATTTTTCTAGCAATTCTTCTTTTTCGTCTTTAATTTTTCATATCCATTTTACTTTTGGATACTCACTTGATGCTAAAAATGGTCAAAATCTTCAAGTTTTTACAACAATAGTTCATTCTATTCATTCAGGACAAGCTTTTCACTCATATTTTTCTTTTAGAGCATTCATTGCGTTTTTTTCTTCTTCTGGTTGATCTATAAAATCACATTCTGGATATCCTGAACAACCAATGAATTTTCCTACTTTGGAATGTCTATAAATAAGCTCTTCTTTACATTTAGGACATTTTTTTCAAACCATTTCTATAACTTTTTCAGCATTAGCTCATGCATGTTCAAGATCTTTTTTAAGGGTTCATTCCCAAAAATCACCTAACATTTTTTCAAATTTTATATCTCATTCTGCTACTTTATCAAAATCAGTTTCTACTTCTTTTGTAAACTTATACTGCATCATTTTTTTGAAATACTCTTCTAAAAAATCTGTCACAGTAAAAGCGATTTCAGTAGGCTTTAGGTATCTTTTATCAAATTTTTCAATATATCATCTATCAATAATAGTAGAAATAGTTGGTGCATAAGTTGATGGTCTACCTATCCCCTCTCATTCTAATTTTTTAACTAATGATGCCTCTGTAAATCTAGCAGGCGGTCTTGAAAATCATTGATTAGCCTCTAAATTTGTTGCTGGAAGCACTTCTCAAATTTCTATATTTGGAAGAGTCGTGTTTTCATCATCATTATCATCACTTTCATCATCTGTTCATTCTATATAAAGTTTCATAAATCAGTCAAACTTTATAACTTCTCACTTTGTAATCCAAAGTTGATTTGTAGCTCTTTCTGGAGAAAAACTAAATGTAGTAACTTCTACAACTGCATCACTCATTTGTGAAGCTATAGTTCTTTTCCAAATAAGGGTATATAGTTTTAATTGTTGTGGATCTAGTACTGAAGCAAGACTTTCAGGAGTTCTACTTAATTCAGTAGGCCTAATAGCCTCATGTGCTTCTTGTGCTCATGCAGATTTAGTTACAAAACTTCTAGTTTTATGATACTCTTTTCAAAAACTTTGTTCTATTACTTGTTTTGCTTGATCTTTTGCTAAGTCAGATAAATTCACACTATCAGTTCTCATATATGTAATCAACCCTTGTCTTTCTCAATTTCAAAGATCCATTCATTCATATAATTTTTGAGCTACCATCATTGTTTGTTTTACTCAAAAACCAAATTTTCTTGCTCACTCTTGTTGTAATGTAGAAGTAGTAAAAGGAGCTCAAGGCTTTCTAATACTATCTTTTTTGATACTATCAACTAACTTAAAGTCTAATTCAGACTTAGAAGATAATAAAGTATTTCATTTCTTGTTTTTTGTTTCCTTTAGAGTTGTTATATCATCAAATAATGTTGCTAACACTTTTTCTACATCTTCTCTAGAAGTAAGTTTTTTAACTTTTCATCCTATTTTTGAAAGTGTTGATTTGAACTTACTCTTTCAATTATGAGTTAATTCAATAGATATTTTCCATGATTCTACTGGCTTAAAAGCAATGATTTCTCTTTCTTTTTCTACAATTAACTTAACGGCAACAGATTGAACTCTACCAGCTGATAATCATTTCCTAATTTTTTTCCATAATACTGGACTAACCTTGTATCAAACAAGTCTATCTAGTAGTCTTCTAGCTTGTTGTGCATCTACAAGTCACATATCTATAGTTCTTGGATTTGCAACTGCTGCAGTAATAGCTTTTTTTGTAATTTCATGAAAGACTATTCTTTTCGTAGTTTTTGGATCCACTTTTAAAGTATGACATAAATGCCATCCAATAGCTTCTCATTCACGATCCTCATCCGTTGCTATCCATACTTCATTAGAAGCTTTAGCTAATTTTTTTAAACTATCAACTGTTTTTTTCTTGTCATCATTAATACCATAATCTGGTATAAATCATCACTCTATATCTATTCATAAAGTTTTAACTGGTAAATCTCTAATATGTCACATAGATGCTACTACCTTATAATCAGGTCATAAAAATTTCTCAATTGTTTTTCATTTTGCTGGTGATTCGACTATCACAAGATTTTTAGCCATTAAAAAAAAGTTATCAACTAAATTTGTATGATAACTTTTTAATGTTTTTTATTTTTAAGTCAAAAGATAATATGAAAATATTTAAGATTTTCTTATAAGTAATACAAAATTATACTTTTAAAATATTCTTAACTAGATTTTTATTATCATATGGAAATTTGTAATTTTCTATGTATCTAACAATTGTATAAAAAATATTCCATTTATTTGATTCTTCATAGAAAAAAGCATTTCATTCATTCTTAATTGGATCAAACTCTTTTAGTATTGATCACATGTGATTTTCTTTTATTATTATTGGTGTAATTCACTTTTCTATATATGTATATAATTCCTCTATTTCATTATCACATACTATAAAGTCAAATCAAGAGACATCAGTTTCATCTAGTTTTCAGGTAAGAACAATATTAGTAGATAAAATTTTTGTTTCTGCATTTTTTGTATAGACTACAAAACCAGTTGGTAAAGATTTTAATCACTCTACTAATTCATCAGATAATTTAGTATTTTCTAATTTGATTAATCCTAAAGGTTTAAACTTTAACAATAATCCTAAAGTCTTTTTTAATTTTAGACTGTTTTCCTTTTTTCTAGCTAATACAGAAGAAATATTCATATAGAATGTTTAGAAATTAAACTTAATATAATTATATCATATTTTAAATAATAAATACAAATAAATCTGCTTGCTATTTATAATATATTATTTATAAATAAGTATTGAATTTTATTAATTTATGAATAAAATCATATAAATTTAAATAATCATCATAAAAAATGAAAGATTTCTGGAAAAAACAAATAGAGAAAAATTGAAAATTAGTTTTCCTTGCTCCAATGGATTGATACGGTGATAGTGCATATAGACAGTCTATGAAAAATATAGCTCCTAATATATATTGTATATCAGAATTTTATAGTGCAGATGGTTTAGTGCATTCAAAATTTTTAGCTGACTCTGTTCTACCACATCAAGAATCTGAAAACCCATTGATCATTCAAATATTTTGAAAAGATCCTGAAATGTTTGCGAAAGCTGCAAAAATAATATCAGATCCAAAGTATAATATAGCCTGAATAGATATAAATATGTGATGTCCAGCTAAAAAAGTTGTAAGAAGCTGACATTGATCTAGTCTACTAATAAACGAATGTACTGCATTTGAGATAGTAAGAGCAATGAATGAAGCTACTCATTTACCAATATCAGTAAAAACAAGACTTAGTTTTGACTGAGGTCAAGATTTAATAAAGTTTACTAAATGACTAGAAAAGGCATGAGCAAGTTTAATAACTATTCATTGAAGAACTGCTAAACAAGCATACACATGAGATGCTGATTTAGAACCAATTTATGAACTTAAAAAGCACTTGAATATTCCTGTTATAGCAAATTGAGATGTGCTAAATTATGATGATTGAATGAAAAAGCTTAAAAATCTAGATTGATTTATGATATGAAGATGAAGCTTTGGTAACCCATGGTGTTTTTTAGCATGAGAACAAAACCCAACACTCTTAGAAATATTGGACCAAATGGAATTTCATGCAAAAAAACTAGTAGAAACTAAATGAAAAAGAAAGTGAAATCTAGAAATAAGGAAACACTTAGTACAATACTTAAAATATTTCCCATGAGTTAAAGCTTATAGAAAAAGGTTAGTAACAACTGAAAGTTTTGAAAATACAAAAAATGTTATAGCAGAAATAAAAAAAGAATTTAAAGATGATTTAGATAAGAGACCGTGATTAGGTGAAATAGAAAAAAAAGAAGACTAAAAGTCTTCTTTTTTTAATTCATTTTTATTCACCTGCTCAAATACTTCTTTCTATTTCTACAAATTTTTGATTATTTTTATTAAACATTAATTCCATATTTCAAATTGGTCAGTTTCTATTTTTTCTCATAAAAATATCTGTAACTCATTTTTTTTCAGTGAATTCATCATAGTATTCTTCCCTATATATCATCAAAATCATATCTGCATCTTGCTCTATAGATCATGATTCTCTTAGATCTGACATAATAGGTCTCTTATCTGGCCTAGATTCAACACCTCTTGATAGCTGAGATAATGCTATAATAGGAACGTTTAATTCTCTGGCAAGCGATTTTATTCATCTTGATATTTCAGATACCTCTTGTACCCTATTAGTAGTTGTTCAAGTTGACATTAGTTGCAAATAATCAATAACTATGAGATCTAGTCCTGACTCAATTTTAAGTCTTCTACATTTAGATTTTAAGTCTGTTAAATTTCATCATGCTGTATCATCTATATAAATATTTGCTTTTGATAATTTCTCCATAGCTTCTCATATTTTTGCAAATTCATTATCTTCTAATTCTCATTTTGCTAGTTTCCAACTATCTATTTCCATTGCTGAAGCTATCATTCTATCAGTTAATTGTTCTTTACTCATCTCCAGAGAAAAGATAGCTACATTTTTCCCAGAATATCATACATTTTGTGCTAGATTAAGAGCAAAAGCTGTTTTTCACATTGATGGTCTGGCAGCTATAATAACCATATCTCATCATTTTAATCATCAACTTTTATTATCAAAATCTTTAAATCATAACTGTAATCTATGATCTTTTATTAAATCAGGGTTTTCATGTATTTCTGCAAATTCTTCGTATCTTTGTGTTAAAATATCGTTTATATGAACAAGTTTATTTTGAATAAATACCTGAGTAACATTAAATACAGATTTTTCTGTACTTTCTAAAAGTACATTTATAGATTTTTCTTCATCATATCAATAGGAAATTATCTCGTTTCAACATCTAAGTAAGTTTCTAAGTACAGATTTGTTTTTTACTATTTGTGCATATTCAAAGATATTTGCAGTAGTAGGTACAATTTCTGTTAATTCAGTTAAATAACTTATTCATCAAATCTTGTCTAACAATTTTTTATCATCTAATTTTTCCTTTACAGTAATTAGATCAATTGGTTTATTTTGTTTATATAAATCAAAGATAACATCAAAAACCGTTGAATTTGCATCACTATAGAAATCAGCTGCTTTTAACATATCTCAAATAGTCAAAAAACAATCTTTATCTATCAATATACTTCATATAACAGATTGTTCTGCTTCTAATGCATGTGGTGGGACTTTTAACATCAAGCTAATACTTAGGAGTAAAATATAAACTAAAGAGTATAAAAAAAAACATAAAAGTAAATTAAATGCTTTACTTTTATGTTTAAAATATGTTCAATATAAATGTTAAAAACTATTTTACTAATTCTTTTACATTTTTTTCAAAGGAGTCAATTTTAGCTTTAGCTCTCGTATTATATGGCTGTAATTCTAGTATTCTTTTATAAATTGCATATGTTTCAGCTCACTGTCCAAGTTTTCTCATACACTTCGCTTTCATAAATAACTTTTCAACATCTCTTGGCTTAGAAACAAGGAATAAGTTAACATATTTAAGACCTTTTTTATAATCCTTCATATTATATGTAAGCTCAGCTAAAAGATCTATTACCTCATCATCAGCCATTTTTTTATTATGAATTTTTTCGTAAATTTCTAATGAGTCTTTTAATTTATTCTGCATAGCATAAATATATCACAGCTTCTTCATTATTTTGAAATCTACTTTTAAATGTTCTAATAAATCCTTATAAATATATTCAGCATTCAGGTAATTTTTTTCTTTTTCATATATATTTGCCAATTCCATATTTAAATCAACATTATACTTATCCAAGCTTAGTCATTCAACAATCTGATTTTTTGATAAATCAAAATATCATTTAGAAGAATTCACCTTTACTTTTTTTAATATATCTGCTAATTTTTCTCTATCTGAATCAGTTATTTTTACTACTTTGTTTTTTTTCGTACTAGTTTTTTTAGTTTTTTTATTTAAATTAACTTTATTTAATGCTGTTTTTTTCTTTGTTATTTTTACTGGTTTTACAACATTTTTCACCTTAAAATATACCTTATACATCTTTAATCAAAGATAATATAAAATATATAAAAATGATAATATAAAAATGATGATTTCTATTTTTATAAACAAGGAATTGTCCATATATTTAATTACTATAAAAAATAAGTTTTCTATAGAGTGATTTTAGGGATTTTTTATTATTAATCAAACTAAAATACTTCATATTTTCATCAAAGTCATTTTTTTATAAGCATATTTATTTCCATCATACTTAGTTTAAAACTAATTGTCTTGATATCTAAACCAATTTTTAAAACTAATTCATTTATTGTCAGATTATCTATTATTAAAATATTATAAATATTTTCTTCAATATCATCAGAAAAAACAATTTTTTGTTTTTCTTTTAGCTTATTTGAATCAAATATATTATATTCTTCTAATATGTCTTTCGAACAGTTAGTTAGTTTTGCCATTCATTTTTTTATCAAATTATTACATCACTCACTATTTGATTTAAAAATATCTCAAGGAATAGTAAATAGGTCTTTTCATAAATCTAATGCTAAATTAGCGGTTATTAGAGTTCATGATCTTTTCATTGCCTCAATAACTAATACTCAAACAGATAATCAAGCAACAATTTCATTCCTAATTGGAAAATTATGAGGACTTCAAAATTCTCAAATAGGAAAAATAGAAATAACAGCTCATCATCAATCTACTATTCTATCATAAAGTTTTTCATTATTAACTGGATAATCTATATCAATTCATGTTCAAATAACAGAAATAGTTTTAGAATTATTTTCTAAAGCTACTATATGAGATGTTGTATCACATCATGCTGCTCATCAGGATACAATTGAAAAATAAGAAGAAATATCTCATACTATTTTTTTAATAGATTGCTCTCAATAAGAGCTTATTTTTCTAGAACCAACAACAGCAAACTTGGGAGAATTATCAATAGATCATCTTAGATAAAATAAATATGGTTTATTTGGTATCTGCTTTAAACTATCTGGATAGTTATTGTCATTAATAGTAACTATTACAACTTCTCTATTCTTTAATTTTTTCTTAATATCAGCAATATTATATTTATTTCTATTTTCTAGAATAAATTTAATTTGTTTAGGAGTGAAACCATAAGAATATAATGTATTTGAAGATATTTTTTCGTAAAATCATTTATACTTACTATTATTTTCAAAAATAATGTGTAACTTCTTGTGGTTTATTCAAATTTTATGTAATAATGCTAAGTATAATTTTTCATTCATAAAAAATACTTACATAAAATAATATATACATATTATACACATAAGTATTTTTAGCAAGTTTTATTATTATTTTTATAATTCTAAGTTTCTTGATGGATTTGATTCAAATTTTAGTCTTAGGAATAATAAATATACGAATATTATAATAAATACAGTACCTATAGTAGAAAATATATTATTCAAAAATCCCGATAGTATTTGAGAATAAATAGTTATATTTGAAGTAATTGCTAATACATCATCTAATGATTTTATAGAAGCAAAATCAATTCAAGAGTAGCTAAAAACTTTTAAAATGTTTGATACCATTGAGACTGCAAATCAAATAATCATTCAGGCTAAAGCAGTATTTCAAAGTATTCTCCACCACTGATTATCTGTAATATTAACTGAATTTAAAAAATCAACTTTAGAAAAATTGTCATGATTTACAGCAGAATATATTGGAAAAGTAGCCTTTATTCATCTATAAATAGCAAATATTATAAATAGAATTACTGAAAATATCATAACAACTCATCAAATTTCTTTTAAGTAAGCATATGATTCATAATAATATCATGCGTTAAATAGTAATCATCAAGAAATAAATAAAAGTGCTGGAATTAGTGCAACATAAGAAAATATATACCAATAAGTTTTAAATGAAGCAAATATTCTATTAAAACCAAAAATTAAATTATCCATTGTGGTAATATCTTCTCATTCCACAGCTTGCTTTATTGATCTAATTAATCAAATATAAATTGGAATATATAATATCAGGTATAATAATAGTAAGACAAGTCATACAATAATGCTCATAATCACAAAAGAATTAAATACTAGATTGAATAAATCAAATGTTCAATTAGCAATATCTCATAAATTAGAAAAGAAAAAAACAACTAAAAAAGTTCAAAGAACTACAACAGCTATAAATTTATATAAAAACATTGGCAAAAACAATTGAATGAAGTTGTTTTTAAAGATTTTAAATGTTTGATCAAATCTATCAAAAAACTTTTCTTTAGCGTTTATCATATGATATGTATTAAAAAATAAATTGCATAAAATAGTAATTTTATTATAATAATTTTACACAAAAAAGTAAATTTATTAATTAATTTTGTTGCTATGAGTATTTCTAAAATGTTGTTTTCCTATGAGTGAAGAATAAATAGAGCTCCATATTGGGGTTATACTATATTAGCTAGTATTATACTAAATGTATTAATAATTTTAGCTGCATTTTCTTGATCAACTATGGTAATGCAATTATCTACTTTATTATATATACCATTTATATGGGTAGCTTTTGCTATATTAGTAAAAAGACTTCATGACTTAGATAAAAGCTGATGGATGGCGTTACTTGCATTAATACCACTTGTTAATCTATATATTTCAATTATTTGTGGTTTTTTCAAATGAACTGAATGAAAAAATCAATATTGAGATAATCCATTAGGAAATACCTTAACACAAGAAACTCCTAGTACTCAAGAAAATAATAGTTCAACTGAATTATAATATACAAACTACAGCTTTAAAACTGTAGTTTTTATTATTTATTTTAAAAATAATATATTAAATATATGGACACTAGAAGAAAAAAATTAATTATGTGATTTTATTTTACAATAAGTATTATATTAATTTTTATAATTTGATCGATTGTAGACTGGTTTCTATTTATTACTTGAGTCTCTACTAATATAATAAATTATTTAATTTGATTACTATATTTATTATCATTTTGATTAACTATATATTGAATAGTATTATTGATTCAAAATTCTACTATTGAAGAAATAAATTTTTCAGAAAAAGATATTGAATACTCATGATTTTGGAGAAGGCTTCTAGCTGCTTTTATAGATGGAATAATTTGATATTTAATTATACCTCTGTTTATAAATCTTTATTACTGGTTTAGAGATTGACAAACAATATGATACAAAGCTATGTGAATAAAAGTTTATAAAATTAACTGAAATGAAATCAAGTCAGCGACATGACTACAACTTTTCTTTTATCCATTTGTAAAGATAGTAAATACCTTTACTATTGGTATATGATATTTAATGATAGCATTTACACAGAAAAAACAATGATTACATAATATAATTAACTCTACAGTAGTTATTAAGACTAATAAAATAACTTCTAACTCTAATAGTGATAATAAAATTGTAAATGAAAAAATAGAAGATAATATTGAGTTATAAAAAAACTTACACATATGTGTAAGTTTTTTTATTTTAATCTTTCTCTGATAAAATTATTTAATTCTTTTATAGCTACAATTTCTTGTTCCATACTATCTCTAAATCTAACAGTAACATTTCATTCATCATAATTATTAGAATCAATTGATATACAAAATGGTGTTCAAATTTCATCCATTCTAGCAAATCTTTTTCATATTGAACCTACTTCATCATATTCACAAATAAAATCTTCTGATAATTGTGCATATACCTCCTTGGCTAAGTGTCATATCTTTTTTATTACTGGTAATACTCAAACCTTGATTGGAGCTACTTTTGGATGAAACTTTAAATAAGTTCTATTATTTTCTTCATCAACTGTGTATGCATCACATAAACTAGCCAAAACTATTCTACCTAATCACATTGCAGGCTCTATAACATATGGTAAAAATTTCTTGTTATTAACTGCATCAAAATAACTTAAATTTTGCTTTGAAGCTTTCATATGTGCAGATAAATCGTAATCAGTTCTATTAGCAAGTGTTTCCACTTCTCACCAACCAAATGGATATTTATATTCGAAATCTCATGCTTCTTTTGAATAATGAGGAAGTTCATCTTTTTTTATTGAAACAAATCTAATATTCTCTTTACTTAATCATATAACTTCAGTTAAAAATCTTTCAGATTCTCATTTCCATAATTTAAAAGCTTCATCATCTTCTCACGGAGTTACAAAATATTCTATCTCCATTTGTTCAAATTCTCTAGTTCTGAATATAAAGTTACCTGGTGTAATTTCATTTCTAAAACTTTTACCAACTTGAGCTATACCAAATGGTAATTTTCTCCTACTTGATCTAGCAACATTTGCAAAATCTACAAATTGTCATTGAGCAGTTTCTGGCCTAAGGTAAACTTCAGAAGCTGTGTCATCAGTTACTCATAAATAAGTCTTTAACATTAGGTTAAAACTTCTTATTTCAGTAAAATTACTTTTTCCACAATCTGGGCAAGTTATTTTCTTTTCTTTTATATATTCCTCTAATATATTTGAATCAGTTTTATCTCAAACATATGATTCCGGCTCATTATCTCAAGTTTTATCTAGGTAATCGTCTACTATTTTATCAGCTCTTAATCTAGATTTACATTCTTTACAATCCATTAATGGATCAGAAAATCATCCAACATGACCAGAAGCCTCCCATACTTTTGGATTCATTATTAAAGAACAATCGATTAACATATTATCGGTTCTTTTTTGAATAAATTCTTTCATCCATAGAAACTTTATATTTTCTTTCAATAGTGATCAATAAGGACCATAATCCCAACTATTAGCTAATCATCAATATATTTCAGATCACCCGTATACAAATCACCTATTTTGAGAAAGATTTACGATATCTTTCATAGTTACGCTACTCATAAGACAATAATTAGTTAGTAAATAACCCACCCCTCATCCATTACATTCCTGAGGACTTCCCTTAATAAGGGAAGAAAATTATGGAAATCAAATAATTAAGAAAAAACCCTAAAGGCAATTTCAATTATTATTGCCTTCAGGGTCCTTATATGAGGACGGTTCCACCCGAAGTATTTACTTTTGTATCATAAATCTAAAGCTGAGTTTCCAAGTCAGATATTTTATTTAGAAATACTTTACTTACCTATAATATAAAATAAATATAAGAAAATGCAAATTTTTATTTACCTGAGACTCTATCCAAACAATTTACAAAAGCATTTATGGATGCCTTTACAATATCCTTATCAACTCAAAATTCTTCATATATTCTTCAATCTGATTCCACTTTGATAGACACTTTTGCCTCAGATGATGGAGATGATGACAATGCTGAAATATTAAAATCTATTAGATTTAAATCACTCATACCTAAAGCATCAATTATAGCATTATATATTGCATCTACTGGTCCTACTCAATTCGATAGTGCAGTAACTACTTCTCAATCATGAGTCAATTCAATTGAAGCCTTTGAGTGTACCGTATCAATCGTGATGGAATAATCATTAATATAAATATTTCTCTTTAAGTTTACTCATGAATCAAGTAGTATTTCTCTAATGTCATCCATAGTAACAATAACACCGGAATTTGTAGAACTAATTTCTTTAAATTTAGTAAATACTTCATTAAGTGTATCGCTTGTTAGCTGAACTCCAAAATATACTACTATAGCGTTATTTAATCAAGATCTTCAAGATTGATTTGTTAGAATAAAGCTTTGTTCAATTTTGTATCAAATTTCTTCAGGTGATATTATTTCATAGGTAGTTTTATTTTTACTTGTTCAATCTTGATGTATTCATGAAGAGTGTTTAAATACATCAGATCATATAATAGGATGATTATCTGAGACTCTTTTTCAGATAGAATTCGATATAAACATAACTAAATCACTTACTTTTTTCATATCAAGCTTATTTCCAAGGTCAAAATCATAAATATCAGGTCTCTTAATAATATTCATTAAAACTTGTATTAAATCAGCATTTCATGCTCTCTCTCAGTAAGCAGGAGGTATTGTTCATTGAATAATATTAGCTCAATTATAAGCTGCAGCTAAACTATTAGCAACTGCATTTCAAAGATCATTATGGGTATGTACACTAAAGTCTGCTCAGTGATAACTATTAACCAAATCCTTCATTAATTCTCATATTTCCATAGGCTGAGAGAATCAAACAGTATCTGGTATATTTATTTGATTTGCTCAAGCTTTTATTGCTGTTTCTATGGTTTGAAATAGGAAATCATTTTCAGTTCTAAGTGCATCTTCAGGAGAAAACATAATTGCATCTGAACTACTGTTAAATTTATTTCTAGCATATGAAACATATCTATCGATATCTTCCAAAATTTCAGCTTTCGTTTTATGTAGTTTGTAGTTTCTATGCATTGGTGAGGTTCATATAAATGTATGAATTCATCTATTAGATGATTCAGATAATACATCATGTGATACATTAATATCTCACTCCATGAGTCTAGATAAACTATAAACTCTCGCACTTACTTCTTCTGAAATCGTACGAATAGCTTGTTGATCTCATATAGATGATATAGCAAATCAAGCTTCTATCATAGGTATTCATAACTCATCTATTTTTTTAGCTATTTCTATTTTTACTTCAGGAGTCATATTAACTCCCGCTGTTTGCGCTCAATCTCTCAAGGTCGTATCAAATATTTCTATTTTTCTCATATTATTATTTTTAGCTACTAAAAAACTCTCGAAGACGTTTATGCCTAAGAGAGTTATAGAAAATTAATTACAAAAAACTACTCTTAGGTGATTCCTAAAAGTAATAATAAAGATGTAGTTGTAATTCTTTTCATATTTGTTATTTATTTATAACTAATTTTATACTAAAAAAAATTAAATAAATGTCAAAACATTTTATTTAATTTTTATTATATATCATTAAACAAATCTTTTTCTTTGTTTTGATATTCTATTTTTTCCACTATTTCTTCTAAATTATTTTTTCATAATATAATAGTCTTTTTCAGTTTCTTGATTAACTCATTCTGATCATTATTATATAAATTTAATATTTTGATTATATCTAAAATTTCATCATCATTAAAAGATGATATTTTATTAAAAATTTCATTTTTAGTTTTATCATCTATCTTAAAAATTGATGACATATTTTCTACTATAGTAAGTATTTCTTTTTCTTTTTTATTCATTTTTTAATTTATTAGCTTTGTCTATCAATTGCGTTTGAGTCTCTAAGTTTTTTATCCCTTATATTTTTAATGGCTCATGTTACAGCGAATGGATTATTTCATTCTTCACTAGATATATCATTATTTTCTTTAAATAAATCATCAAACTGACTAGTTATAGAATTATTCATTCTAGTTCACTTTTTAGAAGATTCTGTAGATTTTTCTGGATTTACATTATCTTTTTCAAGATTAGAAGTAAGAAAACTACTGAAACCTTCTCTTGCTCAGTTATCCTTTAGATTATTTGTAAATGAGCTAATATTAATTGGAGTATTAGCTCCTAATTTTCAAAATCATAGTTTTGAACGTAAATTGGCTTCTAATTTATCTGTATTTCATTGATTTTCGCTAAGTATTTTATTTAATCAATCTACTAATCCAACAACTTGTTTATCATAATCTTTGACAGATACATTAATAGCTCCTTCATTAGTTTGTGATTTATCTTTAGCATTCTTTACGTTTGAAGAAATTCATAATTTATCTGTAAATGACTTTCACGATTCAGATTCATTCGTCATTTGAAAATTTTTATCCAATTTTCATGTTAATTTATTTATGTCTTGTCAAATTCAATCAACTAGATCTGTAATAATATATGATGAACCATATGGCTCTTCTAATGACTTTAGTAAAGCATTTCTATCCATTTCAACAGTTGTTTCTTGTCATTCATGTTGTTCAGCTGTAAATACTTGTTCAATTCACATAATAGATAATTATTAAATATTGTAATAATTATCTCATAAATAAGAAAAAAATACAAATAATGAGCATTTTTAACTTTTTTCTATTTCTAAGCTTTCAATATGAATTCTATTCCATATATCTTTAATAATTCATTCTCATAATCAGATTTCTTTTCATACAGCAATATGGTCGGATATCAGCTTATTCCAAACATCATTTTGTAATGCATCTATATTATTTTCTTTTTTTA
>CAXBVF010000018.1:0-17271 GCA_963979005.1 uncultured Candidatus Altimarinota bacterium
GAATCTCTTGCATCTTTTGAATATCATTGTAGTGATATAAAGGCTATTGTTCATAGTATTGCTAATATTGTAATTACTACTATTAGTTCTACTAGTGTAAAAGCTTGTTTTTGTTTATTCATATTATTTTGAAAAATTATAAATAATTGTATTTATATTATATTTTTTTATGAAAAGAAAGCTAAAAATTTTAAATTTTTAGCTTTACATATTTCATTTTTATTTTGAACTAAAAATAAAAACCCAAAAGAGACAAATTGAATTGTCTGATTTGGGTTTATTTCAAATGTAAAACTATTATAATTTTAATGATTTTTTATCTGCATTATTATAATCATTAATTATGTTTTAAGTAGCTTGAAGGCTTTCTTCATATGTATCATAGTCTTGCATTACAGTTGCAAGTGATATTTGTTTATTTCCTAAGAGCTCCAATATCTTTTTATCATGTCTTAGTTTATATCATAATTCCACCTCATCTGGAGTTACTTCATAGCTATCAGCTAATTCAGCAATATTTTCAGCTGGGTTATCTTTTATTCAAAATAGTGTAGCTAGCTTATCACTTGTTGTTTTAGATATTTCACTAATTTTTTGTTCAGGTGTTAGTCATACTATTTTTTCATTTTGATCACTACTTGTCCTTTGTTCTAATGTTTTCATAATCATTGTATTAGTAATTAAATTTCTCCTTTTTTTTGTGAATTAATTTAGTATTTGTTCTATTTTGTTATAGAATGCAACTGTTTGTGCATCTAATGTATTTGTGTTATCATTTCCTGATATTTCAGAATTAACTGAGTCTAATTTAGTTTTCATTTTATTATTTTAATTGTTAAATATTATTTTAGTGTAAGATAAGTATTTGCATTTCTTTCTAATGTTTTAGATAAAAAGAATGCTCATTCTCATCTTGTGATTTTTGCTTCTGGTCTGAAGTATTTTTCACCGAATTGATCTTTCCATGTTGTGTTTTCATCAAAGATTTTTGATAGCTTTTGACTAGTGTCAGTATCTATATCTCTATATTCAACTTGTCATGTATCTATATCTTCGATTACCAAGTATTTATAGTTTAAATCTAAAAATTCTTCTCTAGATAAAACTTTTGTTCTACTTGAATATGGTTTAACTTTTTCGATATCTTTTAGATTTTTTTCTATTATATTTTTTGATTCATTATCATAAACATTGTCATTCATTTTGATTAATGCATTTTCGATCCATGTTATTGCATCTCTTTGAGTTAATCATCTGTTTTCTAGAAAATATCATTTATTTATTCAATCTACTATTCACTCTTCTAACATTGTCATTACATCTTGTGTATATGCATATGTATTATTTAATCATTTAGGATTTGATACTAGAATCTTTTTTTCTGATAATAGTTCACTATTATAATTATTAGTTACGCTTACTCAGAAATTTTTAGATGTAGCTTTGTAATCAAATATTAATAATCATCATACGGTCTCATCATATGTAAAGTTGAATTCATTTTTGTATTCATCTTCGCTACATGTTGATTTATATACTTTTAATATATTAGCTATATTACCTTCTTTTATACATATTAAGTTTTCCTCTGTTGCTTTAATATTATATGTTGATCAATATTTTAAGTTTATTAAGCTTTTTCAGCTTGAATCTTCAAATACTATTATTCATGTTTGTTTTTCTCAGAGTGTTATTTTTGTTGGTGATAATATTCTTGAACTTGTTGGGTAAATCGCTTTATCAGCTGAGAATATTTTTATTGGTATTGTTTTAATAGTTTGGGTTCATATCTTTATATATAGATTTGTATTTCACTCCTTTAATCAAGATATTTTTATGTCCCTCTTTCAATCTGTAAAATAGAATAATCTTTCTGGGAATACGCTTACATTTTCAGTGTTAACTATAAATGTCATACCACCAGGCATTTCTCATTTAAATGGTTTACCTTTTCTAGTTGTAATATTAAGTTTTAATGTTTCTGTATCTCATACTTTTACATTTCAACCTTTGTTTACAAAATCTAGAGATATATTGTGATATCTAAGGAATTCATCTACTTCTCTTTTTTCTATTTCTTCTCTAGACATTAGATTTACTCTTTCTATTTTTTGAGTTTCTATTTCTTTTTGTTCATGAACGAATTCAACATCTGTTGTTTTAGTTCAATCTTCTAGATATACTAAATAATCTTTTTTAGTTTCAGCTCTAGTTTTTGGTCAAAACCATCATGCTCAATAATCATTTTTATCTTTTATCAGTTTATTTGATATTTGATATGCAATTATTGTATTTTCTATATCTTTATAATCTCAAGAGATACTTCATTTATATATACCTAATTTTTTATAAATTTCTTGTACTCTTTTGATATCAGTTTTTGAATAACCTATGTATACTGTTCTATTAAATATACTTAAATCTTCGGATGTGCTTACTATGTCACTACTTATGGTTGTAGTAGATATTTTATCTAGTATAGCAGCAGAAGTTTCTAAAAATAATAGAGGATCTACTGTATGTTTTTTAAGCTCATCTATACATATCCCTTCTTCACTAATTTTATAATAACTGTAAGGACATTTATTATAATCATAATAGTAAGGATAAAACTTTGATTCTAAATCAATTTGGAAGTGTAGATGATTTCATGTAGAATTTCATGTCGATCATACTTCTCAAATTTTTCTTCAAACCTTTACAGTTTCTCATAGTTTTACATCAATTTTTGACAAATGCGCATAACTAGAAACTACTTTTTTTCATTTTATATTATGTTCTATTGTAACAAGATTTCATAACATAATATCATTTTTTGCTTTGATTACTTTTCAATCTGCCATAGAATATACGGGAGTTCATCTAGAGGTAGCTATATCTGTTCAGATATGACCACCATTTCAGATATCCCATCAATACTTATAACTAGCTCACCATAATACTGTATATATTCTGGTAAAATCGTTATAACCTCAATCTTTAGAGGCATATTTTTTGTAATCATCTGTATTCAAGACCGGTAAGTCTTGTTTACAACTTGATGTTAGATCTTTGAAATCACTAAATCTACATTCAAGTTTAGATATTTGCTTTAACGGATAAATAATTTTATCAGAACCACTTGCAGCTAATGCTGGTGCCGGATTTAGTGATGTCACTAAAAATACACCTAGAGTCATTTCTGATAAAAACCTTTTAAAGTCTTTAGTAATTTTCATAATAACTTTATTTTTGAAATAATTTATTTTAAATTGAAGAGTTTTTAGTATAATTCATTTAATATTTATATTTGCAGATATAAAATTAATAAAATTATGCTTACTTGACAATTTAAAGTTTGTATACTTAAACTACTTCTACAAATATATTATCACACATATAACTATGGATGTCAAATATTTGACAATAAAAATTAATCTATTTTATTATTATAATATGGTATTCCCTATTTTTAGGCAATAGTCATGTAATAAGTATAAACTTGATTAATATTACAAATAATGTGTAATATATTTATTATTATAGTACTTAACTCTAATTATGACTATATTTGAGATAACAATATTGTGAATACATATCGCACCTAGTTACTATTGATTGATGTATGCAATAGCTTTTTTAGTTTGATATCAAATAATAAAGAATAGAAAAAAAATATCTTGAAATGATTTAGAAAATCTTTTTTTGTACATAGTTTTATGAGTTATAGTTTGATGAAGGCTATGATATATAATGTTTTATAATTTTTCTAGTTATTTATCAGAGCCTCTTAGTATTTTGAAAGTTTGGGAGTGATGAATGAGTTTTCATGGATGAGTATTATGAGTAATAATTTCTATGATGATTTTTTCTAGAATTTATAAAGTTAATTTTTATAAAGTAGCCGATCAAGTTACTTTAATATTACCAATATGACTTTGATTATGAAGAATATGAAATTACCTAAATGGAGAACTTCTTTGATATTCAGGATATAATTGATTTTTGGCTGTATATAAAGATTGAATTTGATACTTCCCTTCTCCACTATTAGAATGATTACTAGAATGATTAGTTTTGTATTTTGTATTATTGTTTTTTTACAAAAAAAAGCATTCTAAATGACAGATTGCTTCATTATTTCTGATTTTTTATTCTATATTTAGGATATTTGTTGAATTTTTCTTTAGAACTCCTGATTCTCATATTTGATATATATTATGATATTTTACTATGTGAGAGATTCTAAGTTTTCCAATGTTTGTGTTTTGAGTGTATTTTTATTTTAAATTAAAGAAATAGTATGGAATTAAAATTTACATTTTCTAATATGCTTGTATTAGTATCATTAATTGTTACTGTTATAGCTTTCTTTGTCCCAGGTATATATGCTTTTGGTATTAATAATTATTTTTTGGATTTGTGATTGTATCATATATATGTAATACAGTTTTTTACTTGAACATTTCTTCATTGATCTGTAATGCATTTATTAGCTAATTCTATATTTATATTTTTCTTTTGAAATATAGTTGAGTTAATTATTTGAAGGAAAAAATATATGATATTTTTCTTGTTTATTGTTTTGTTTAATGGTATTTTATTATCTTTGCTTTCTACTTGAAATACTATATGAATCAGTTGATTTGCTATGGCTTTAATCGCTTATTATACTTTAGAGTTAAAATCAAAAAATGACCCAGAATATAAATGATGAATCACTGCTATTATTATAAATATATGAATTTGATTTGTTCCTTGAATAAGTTTACTAGGTCATTTATTTTGAGCTATTTGATGAATTATTTATTATTTAATAAATAAAGAATTTTTTAGAAAAAAATTAGTTTGATTAGGTATTGAAGAAAACTCATAAAAAATATAAATTGACTTAGAGTTTATTTATTTTATTATATTGTCATTATAATTAAAATAAAAATAAGTTTGAAAAGCGAAATAGGAATAATAGAGCATTTACAATTGTGATGAAGAAGAGATATAGTTACTAAAAAATCTGATGATTTACCTTTAATTGCAGCTAATAAATACTGACGTACATTTATTGATGAAACAGATATTGCTGAGGAGGCACTATTGGCCTTAGATGATTTTAATGCTAGTTTAAATTTTAGCCTAGATGATGACTTTGACATTTCATCACTGGATTATTGTCAATCTCCTAGCTGAGCGTTAATTAAAAAACATTTAGGCTTTAATAATAGTAAACACTCAAATTATATAGAAGAGACAAGATGAAGATATTATGATAATTTAAAGGAGTATTTTTGACTTGCATGGATGGATGAATTTTATTCACTAATAAACTGATGAGTTTGATTTTGAGAGTTTTTTGATTTTTGTATTAATTCAGGATCAAAAGAAGTTGTAGAAAAAATTTGTGTATTTTCTTTGATAGAATTAGAGTTAATATGAAATGAATGATTATCAAATTCAATATATAATTATTTATTAGAGATATGAGTAGATTATAATTCTATAAGGTTTTTAACTTATTTTTATTTTTCTAGACAAGAATTTAACCGTGCCTATAATATTGTACTTAAAGCATTATGAACAAAGGAGTTAACTGAAGATAAACAAATGCTTGAGCAGGCAATAACTTTAAGTGCCCTAAATTGAGATGAGTGAGATAAGGATTTATTAAGTAGCTATTTGAATATAGTAGAGAATGAATACAGATTCTCTACTATAAGTAAAGATGATTATTTGGATGATAAGTCTTTTTATTACGAAAGATTAATTGGTATTAGTATTAAAGAATGAGCTGATATATATGAAGTAATCGAGCTTGCTCATTTATGATTGGAGTCGTGAAATTCAGATTCATATTATTATCTTATTCATTGTTATTTAGTACTTGAAAATTATAAAATAGCATCAAAATATTATTCAGAATGGAATCTAGATAATTGAGATACTTTATCTTTCACTGATGCAGACGATAGAGAAATATTTTATATGAATTGATTAAATGAAAACTATCCACATTCAGCTAAATTATTAGTAGATTTTTATAGAGAAGAATTTACGTTAAATTGATTTAATGATAGTTATTTTAATCAATATATAGATTTGTTAAAGGATTATGATTATAAATTTAATGATGATGACGTTATATTTTTTGATAAGTTTAGCGATACTGTTGATTCCTATGATAATGAGAAAGGTGTTAGTAAAATCTTAATATTGTTATTTTGAAAATATGAAAAACTTAGTTTTATATTATATCTAGATAAAATATTAATATTAATTTCAAAATATTTACGCTGAATTTATGGAGAAAATGACAAAATAAAAAATATAATTACATTTTGTCTAGAAAGAATCACATTATCAGAAGAACTTATGAAAAATGAATTATTTGATGTAGAGTTATTTAATTCAGAAATTAATATAAAAAAAATGTTACTAGAAGATAAAGTTGTATTAAATGAAAGATTTAGATTTTTACTTATTAAATTTGCAAGATCTAGTTTAGATAATGCATTATTGCAGAGTAGTAATGTAGAAGCTATTAAACTATTGCCAGATGACTATACTAGCCTTTCTATGTCATTAGCTTCAATATTTGAATTTTACGGACTTCATGAAGACAAGGACAAAGCTTTAAAATTTGATAGTTTTTTTAATGAAAGAGCATTAAAAGATATAAAACCAAAAGTACAATTTGTGGAACTAGCTAATTAGCTTAAAATTACTTTTTCTAGTTCAAATCTAAAATCTCTATCTTCAGTTCAATTCAATTTTCAAGATTTCATTTTTTTATCTATATTCACCAAATCTATATATAATTTCTTTAGTTCTAAATAAGAGATTATATATTTTTTTTCTGCTAAAAAAGACCTATTTCATAGATTTAGAGTTGAGCTTATCTTATTGCTAGCAATTCATAGTTTTTTCATAGTAACAATATACATACTAGTCCTTATATTTGCAATTAGATTATTATAGAATGCGTAAATACTTGTATCATTTAATATTGTGTCTATCTTTTGTATAGAATTATATTTTTTTCTAGCTAATAAGTCGTCTATTACTTGAAAAATACTTTCTTCTAGTTCTGCTGATATATTTTCTGTTATATATTTTGTGTCTATAAAATCAACACTGATTAATAATTTTTCAAGTTCCGATACTATTTTAGATAGATTTCAAGATTTGTATTTAATTATTGTATTTATAGCATCAGATGATATTTTTCAGCTGTACTTATTATTTATTATAGAATAAATATCTGCGTCTCATTTAGTGTTAAATTCTTTTAGCTCTGCTATCTTTGATAGTTGTTTGAAAAATTTACTTCTTTTGTCTGGATTGATTATATTTATAAGTACAATATTTTCTCATGCAATATTAGATAGTATATTTAATAAAAAATCTTCCTTTTCTGATCATTGTTTTTCATCTTTATCTGTCTTTTTTTTCTCCTTGTACAAATCAATAATAATTAGTTTTTTTTCAGCCAAAAAACTAGAAGCTGTTATATTTGTATTTAAAAAATTATTATCTACAGATTCTATATCTTTTATGTGTATTAGATTGAATTCTCAGTATTTAGAAATAAAGCGTTCTTTCCATGCTTTTACTTCTTGTTTTAGCAAAAACTCAGAATTTCATGTAAATAGGTATAACATTATTAATTTATTATTTGTTTTAATTTAGTAGATCATTCTTTATTTATAAGCTCATATACTTCTAAAATTGATTGTAATGATTTTTTTAAATTTATTAGATCTTTAGGATTTGCTCTATTAAGTGCGAGTCTATTTAATATAGAGTTTATATTGGAGACAAATTCTAATTTTTTTCTTGTTTTATCTAGTAATATTTTGTTTTTTGTAAATTCTTCTACAAAATCTAGCCTACTTTTTATCTCATCAATATTTGTGAGAGGTTTTAGTATCTGTTCTCTTAAATATCATTGTCACATTGGAGTTTTGGTCTTATTTAATACTCAGAATAATGTTCAAACTGTAGATGATTTAGTATGAAAATTGTATATTAAATCTAGATTTCTAATTGTTGATTCATCTAGATTCATATATGAATTAAAACTTATATATGATATTGTATTTAGGAATTTTAATTCTGATTTTTGATTTGCTTCTAAGTATTCTAGCAGCATTGATGATGATGATTGTGCTAGTTGTTTCCCTTCTAATCAAAATCAATCTAGAGTTTTTACTCAAAAGTGATTTTGTAATTTTATTTTAGCCTTATTTTTAGCTTCGAAGTAATATATATTTAGAGAATATTTTTTTTCTAATATATCTTTTATGTATTCGTTAGTAAATAGTTTTTTTTCTAGTACAACCTCTTTAGGAGATAATTTATAAAGTTCAGACTGTAGACTTTCAAAGCTATCAAATTCTCATGCTGACCATTTGTTTGTAGATAAATCTAGTAAGCTTATTCAATATAATCAGTCATTCTCAGTAATTGATATTATGTAGTTACTTATTTGTTCTCATTCATAATTTTCTCATTCCAAGCTTAATGTTGATGGTGTTACTACTCTAGAAACTTCTCTCTTTACAATTCATTTCAATTTTGGATCTGATACCTGTTCAGCAAATGCAACCTTGTAACCTGCGTTTATTAATATAGGTAGATATTTTTCTTTAGCATGAAATGGTATTCACGCTAAAGGTGTTGGATTATCTGCGTTTTTATTTCTAGTAGTTACTGCTATTCACAATATTTTGTGGGCTATTTTAGCATCTTCATCAAACATTTCATAAAAATCTCACATTCTAAAAAATAAGATACAATCTTTATATTGTTCCTTCATTTCATAGTATTGTGCCATTGCTGGTGTTAGATTCATATTATTTTTATTATTAAAACATTACCTTTTTTCTATTTACTCTTGCATATTGTTTATCATTATCTATATATCTAGAAATATTTAAAAGAATTGCTAATCAGAATATAAGTGATAATAAAGATGATCATCAATAACTAATAAACGGAAGTGTAATTCATGTTAGCGGTACTATATTTAAATTTACTCATATATTAATAAATGCTTGTATTAATATCCGTGAGGACATTCATATGGCAAAATACTTTGCAAATAGATCAGAGACCCTTGATGCTATATAAAATCACCTGTATCATATGAACATATAAAATCACAATAATACAACTCATCACAAGAATCATAATTCTTCTATAATTACAGAAAAAACGAAATCTCATTGTACTTCTGGTAAATATCAGAATTTTTGTATTGATCATCAGAATCACATCCCAGTAAATCCTCAGCTTCAAATCGCTATTAATGCTTGCTCAGTCTGATAGTTAATTGTTTTATTATTAATTGATTCTATGTTATCAGCTAGAAAGTTATCTATTCTTTGAGTAATATATCATAGAGAATTAATATTTTTTCATGTTTGCTTATCGTAATCTCAGGCTGTGTAAACTGAAAGTATTAGAAAAAATCAAAGTAATATTGTTGCTAGTAAATGTTTTATATTTATTCACGCATAGAAATACATAATTACCGCTACTGGTACTATGACCATTATTGTTCAGAAATCTGGCTGTAATCAGACAAGTAAAATTACTCATCATAATAATCAGATAAAGGGTAGATATCACTCTCTAAATGATTTAAGTAGTCATTTGTATTTTTTGAAAAATGCTGCAAAAAATATAATCAGGGCTAATTTTAAGAATTCTGTTGGTTGTATAGTAAATGGAAGTCATGGAATATTAATCCATCATCTTGCTCATTTAAAACTAAGTCATATTCAGAGTACTATTAATAATAGTATTATCGCTACTCAAAATATATGCTTTGAATATTTTTCAAAAAATGAATAATGTATTTTAACCAATATTCATAGTGATATCATTGAAATTAAGACATGTCATATATTTCTAATTACATAAAAATAATTATATGCATCTAAAATATATCATGATTGAGCCATTATATTAGTTACTCTAAATGACGAATAAACTGATACTGATGATATCATTATCATTCAAAATATAACTAATAATAGTACTGCAAAAAATAATTTATAATCAACATTGTTTTTTTTCATAATACTAATTAAGTAGGTTAAGATTACTTGCCTCTAGTTGCAATTCAGGAAATACAATAAATAATACTCACCTAAGAAAGAAAATTAAAATAATAATTACTATCGGAGTAAAATCTATAGGTCAAATAGATGTAGGAATAATTTTTCTTACATATTTATATAGTGGGTCTATAACATCTGCTAAAAATTTTGGTCTAAACTTGAATCAAAACACCATCAACCAAGATAAAATTACGTCTAAAAAAACTAGGTATATAATTAATTGAAAAAATATTATTAGTGCTATTCAGAATTGCATGTTTATTTATTTAAATTATTAAATCAGTCATTAGCTGCCTTTTCTTGTGCCTTTTTTTTGCTTGATCAAATTCATTTTCATACAAGTTTCTCTCATAAGTAAACTCATACCTCAAATGTTTTATCATGGTCTAATCATGCCTCAGATATTACCTTGTAATCAGGAGTTATATCAAATTCTGCCTGAGCATATTCTTGGATTGAGGTCTTAAAATCTTTTGTTAAGTTGTTTTCTAGTATTTCTTCTACCGTGGGATAAATATATTTTTCTACGAAGTTGGTTGCTACCTCATTTCATAGATCTAAATATATAGCTCCCAGTAACGCTTCAACTACATTTGCTAACAAATAATCATTCTGTCTTCATCATGTCATTTCCTCTCATTTTCATAATACTAAGTATTCGGAAAAATTTAGTGTTTTTGCTATTTTTGATAAATTAGTTCATCTAACAATTGCGCTTCTAATATCAGTTAATTCTCACTCAGTTTTTTTAGGATAATTTCTGTATAAATTGTTAGTAATTGCTAACTCTAAAACCGCATCTCATAAAAATTCTAATCTCTCATTATGTTCTGGTGCGAAATCATTTTTTTCATTAACAATTGATCTGTGAATAAAGGCTAGTATATATAGTGATATGTCTTTATGTTTTATTTCTAAAGATAATAATAATTTTTCAAATTTTTCTATAAAGGCTTGGTTTTCTACCGCCTTTTTTTTAATAACCATTAAGTATAACTTAAGTAGTAAAATATGAAAAATAAAAAATTTAAAACCAATAATATTTCATGAGCTCATAACTTTTTATTTTTGCATTTTTATTTTATATCTTTTGTAGTAAAAGTAAAGAAAAACTCTCCTTTTGGGAGAGTTTTTCTTTATTCTTAATTTATACTATTGTTTATGATTAATTTTTAAAGCAAGTTTCCGTAATTTCTTTAAAATCTTCTTCTCTTTTCTTGTTTAATTCATCATAATTTTGAAATACTTTGTTAAGTACTCAGTTTACTATTTTTTTTGATGAATCATCTCAATATACTTTAGCCATTTCTACTGCTTCATTTATTGATACTTTTGCTGGTATCTCTTCAGTTAGGTAAAACATTTCTGCAAGTCACATATATATAGGAAGAATATATGATTTACTCATTGTCTCTATCTTAAATTTAGGTGTATACTCTTTTATGATGTATATGAAGAATTTCTCATAAAATGTAATTATTTTTTTCATTTCATTAATATATTCCTCATCTTGATTGAACGTAAAAACATTATCAAAAAACGATTCTTTAAATAATTGAGCATCAAATTTATTGTAACTCATTGCATATAGTTCTTGAAATAGTAGTTTTCTACTTTTTTTACGATGTTTTGTTATTGGCTCATCTGATGATGCTTTAACAATGGCTTCTTCCTTTTTCATTTATATAATGATTAATTTTAAAGGGCACAAAAATAACATAGATAATAAAATCTATGTTATTTTTTAGTTTACTATATTCTAGTAGTAGTATTCTTTTTAGTTTTTTGAGCTACAACGTCTCTTCCGTTGTATGTTCCATCTTCAGCAGCAAAGTGTGCTAAACCTGTTCATTCTTTGTTTAACATAACTCTTTCTTTTAATTTTCTAGCTGTTATTTTTATCCAGTTAGTAGTTCTTCTATTAGTTCTAGTTTTAGAATGTTTTTTCTTTGGTCAAAATGCCATAATTAGTATCATTATATAATAAAGAGCGGTTTTTACAGATGGATTTTATTTTTTTTTTAATAAAATGCAAATTTAATTTGAAAAAAAAGTTTTTTTTCGTACTATAAGCGAAATCTAACTATTTTTTATACTAAATATGAACAAAATTTTAATAATCGAAGATGATAAATGAATATCTGCATCACTTAAACTATATTTGGAGAATTCTAATTATAAAATAGAGCTTCATTTTGATTGAGCTGATGCCATAAATAAATTTAAACAAATAAATCCTGATTTACTTATTCTTGATATAAATTTACCATGAAAAGATGGTATTGAGATAACAAAAGAAATAAGGGAATTTTCTCAAACTCCTATTATAATGTTAACTGCTAGATCTAGCGAGCTTGATAGAATTAATTGATTAGATATATGAGCAGATGATTATATAGCAAAACCATTTTCTCCAAGAGAATTATTGGCTAGAATAAATACAATAATAAGAAGACTTTGAGATCAAAATGATAATTCAGAACATTTATCGTGTCAATGAGTAGTTTTAAACACGAGCAAAAAAATTGTTGAAGTGGACTGAAAAGAAATAACTTTAACATGAAATGAATATGATATTCTTAAAAAATTAATTGAGGAAAATTGAAAATTGGTTAGTAGAGAAATTATAATGAAAGAAATAATTTGATATGATAAGTATATTTATGATAGGACAATAGATACGCATATAAAAAATCTTAGAAAAAAAATATGAAAGAAAGATTTCATTCTGACAATACGTTGAGAGTGATATAGAATTAATAATTAATCATAAATAATGACTTTATCGAGAAAATTTACTATATCTTTAGTATTAAGTATTATATTTATTGCATGAATAAATATAACCGCTTTTTACCTATTTTATTCTTCAAATTTAGAAGATTATATTGCTGAAAATGTTCAGTCAAGAGATAGTATAACAATTGATTATATAAATAATGTTGTTGAAAAACAAACTATTGATGATATTGATAGTATATTTACCGATACAGAAATAGAGTTTTTTGAATTATTGGAACTAAATGATGGTGAAATACCGTTAACTAAGCAAAAAAATATAGATGTAGTAATTAATTACCTTGTTAAAAGTGGGATTGCCCCAAAATATATTGAGGAAATAATCCCAACTGATAATTTTTGAAAAGTCCTAGAGGCTCTTAGGGATAAAGATTCTCTTGAGTATAAATTTGTAAATAAAATGGCTATTTCTATTTTAATTACAAATATATTAGCAATCTCTATTATTATATTTTGACTATTAATTTTTATTAGAAAAACTATTTTACCTATAAAGGAAGCTACTGCTAGTATAAAATCTGCTGTCAGCACAAAAAATATAATATGAGAAGATAATTTGGAAATAAAATATCATAATAAGAAAGATGAGATTTGATTATTAATCACGGCAATTAATAATTTAAATAAA
Organism: uncultured Candidatus Altimarinota bacterium; assembly: GCA_963979005.1. Taxonomy (GTDB): domain Bacteria; phylum Patescibacteriota; class Gracilibacteria; order BD1-5; family UBA6164; genus UBA6164. The sequence continues at coordinate 13,528 of CAXBVF010000018.1, forward strand.
AAATTGAATATTCAAGAAGGAATAAGGGCTAGATTATTAGCTGATATTTCACATGAATTAAAAACTCCTATAACTTCCATACAATGTTATTTAGAATGAATTAGTGATTGAGTTATTAAACTTGACCAAAAAAATCTTAATTCGATTACAGATGAAATGACTAGATTAATTAGTTTGGTTAATAAAATAATGGATTATGAAAAAAATGATAGAAAAAAACTTAATTTAATACTCGAAAAGCAAAATATATCAGATTTAGTTAAGCAACTTGCGGAAACACATAAGAAGAAATTAAAGGAATGAAAACAAAGAATTAAGGTAACTTGAGATGATAAACTAGAATTAAATATAGATATAAATTTGTTTAAACAAGTTGTTCATAATCTAATTTGAAACTTTTTAAAATATTCTTGAAAAAATACATTATTAAAAATTAATATTACTAAAAATTTTATTGATTTCAATGATGATGGAGTATGAATTAGGAGTAGCGAGGTTCCCTATTTAACAGAAAAATTTTATCAATGAAATATTGAAAAATCTGGTAATATTAAGTCTAGATGAATTTGAGTTTGATTAAGTATCATAAGTAAAATAATTATTTCTCATTCTTGGAAGTATGAAATAAGGACCGAAAAGGATAAGTGATTTAGTTTTAAAATATATTTTTAATATCTTCACACAATATTCACATTAAAAATTTGGATATTTATATATTATCAATATTATACATTTACAAGTTAGGGAATATATAAGGTTAAAGCCAAATTACCATTTAAATTTCCCTAATTTTATTTAAAAATATGATTAAAAATTTTTCTATAATAATTATTGCTATATTAGCATATGTTCCATATTGAATCACTAATTCAGACTTTAATGAATTGGTTGTTTTTGATGATTCACAAACTATAAAAGAATTAAAAGATAATATTAATTTATTAGATGAAACTAGTACTAGTCTAATCAAAGAGTATGATGAATTAAATACTGATTATGAATTAAAAGCTTTTTTAAGAAGAGACTTAACATTAATAGAGTTTAATAAAATAAGAAGATTAGTAGGAAATTATAATACAAATAAAAGTAGAATAGAAATAGAGCTTTTTCAAAAAGCAAAAGATTTGCTACCAGTTGTAGTTGAAAGAAGACTATTATTAGAGGAAAAAAGAAAACTATACAGTTGATTAATTCCCTATATTAATATTAGGTATAAAGCTGAGTACTTAGACTATATAAGAACTGACGCAAAGATATTTAATGAGCAAAAAGATGTTAGTACTGATATTATCTCTAAACAAGAAATACTTAGTAACAAAGTCGAAATTATAGAGAATAAAATTCAAGAACACAAGGATTATTTAAATGAGAGTATAAAAATTGTTATTGAAACTAAATTAGATGAAAAAATAACAAATTTAAATCAAAATGAAACATTCAAAGTATTAAATACTGAATCAAAAATTAAAGTATTAAATAAGACCATTGATAAGGTTAAATTAAAATTAAATGATTTAGAGGATTCTAATAATCTTAATTGATCATGAGCTTTAAATAATTCATGAACATGAATTATAGTTAATTCTAATTCAAATATATTGGATAAAAAGATACAAACTTATTATATCGCTGTTGAAAAATTAGAAGAATTTAGAAATTCTCTAAAATAAACAAAAAAAAGAACACTCATTAAGCTTCTTTTTTTGTTTTACCATTGACTTTTATTTGTTTATCTTTATATTTTTATTGTCAAAACAAAACGGAGCTAAAAATGTAATGAAATATTTAATATTATTTATTCCAATTGTATATTTATCTGGATGTGGTGAAAGTCAAACATTTAATACGAATTATGATAGACTTGTAACTGTATCCTGGAAAATACCTATTGAGAATACTGATAATTCCCCTTTGTTAGACCTAATGGGTTTTAAGATATATTACGGGGTTTCTGAATCTTACTTAGATAATGTTATCATTATCAGTGACCCTAACATAAATCTCTATACAATTCCTGAAAGTAAATTATTCTTTACTAAGAGTGAATTATATTATGTGTCTATGACTGCTTATAATAGTATGAATATTGAAAGTGCTAAATCTAATATAGTTAATTTTGTGTATTAGTTGTTTGGCAAGAGAGTTTATAAATATAATTTAAATGAAATCATTTATAGATATTATTTTTGAAAGTATTCTAAACTAGAATTTTTTTAAATATAATTTATATAAAATGCTTTATAGATATTATTTATATAAGGTCTTTAAAATAAAAACCTGAGTTAGCTCAGGTTTTTTTATTTTATATTCCAATTGAAATATTGTTCTAAGTTTAATCTTTCATCATCATACTTAAATAATTTTCAGTCTTTCTTAAGCATTTTTAGTACTTCATCAACTATTTTTGAAGATACATTTTTTCAATATAAGTGACTTTTACTAATCATTTTTTTATTTCAAATTGCTCATTTTACAATTTCTGCAATCAAATTTGAATTTATTGGCGGAGCTATTATATTTGTTCAATTTAATATTGTTTCTGTTCTATCTGATCAAAATCTAACTGTCACACAAGGTACTCACACAATATTAGCTTCCTCTTGCATACTTCATGAATCAGTTACTACTGCTCAAGCTTGACTAATCATCTCTATAACTTCTGCATGGTGGGCTAAGGCTGGTCAATATGCAAAATTCTCACTATATTTCTTTTTTAAATGTTCTATATCTTCTCTTAGTCAGTAATTATCAATTGCAAATTCCGAAGCATAAAGACCTAGAAAACATACATATACTCAATCCTTTATTAATTTCTTTATTGCATTATATATTACTAGAAATCTTTCTTTTTTTTCTGTATTCTCTCTTCTATGAATAGTGATAAATATGAAATCTTTTCATTTCATATTTGGAAACTTTTCAAATGCATTAGAATTTCATATCTTTTTTTTCGAAATTTCAATTGCATCGGCTACTGTATTCCCTACAACTTTAATATGAGCTTCAGGAAATCATTCTTTTATTAATGTATTCCTATATAATTCAACTGGTGCAGCAAATAATCAAGTACTTGCTTCTATTCATCTTGTATCAAACTGTTCTGGATATGGTTCTATACTACCTGTTTCATATATATTAAATTTTTGTAGTTTTTCATAATATTTGTTCCAGTCAAATTTTCAGTCTGAATAATCTTTAAATAATTTATGATAGAATTCTTCATTCGGAGTAAAAGTCCTAATTCCTGCTTCTACATGAACAACTGCAAATTTATTTAGAAATGCTGCTTTATCTGCTGTAGTAGCAGTCATTGTATCTCAATGAACGTAAGGTACTGGTATTTTTTTATAGTTTTCCGATAAATCAAGCAAAAAATCTCCTAGTCTATCTATAACAAGACTAAATTTCTTATGAATTTTCCCGAATATATTTAGATTTAAATCTACATCCATTCCAAATTCTGCTAAGACTCATTTACTTAGATTATAATCATAATGTTGTCCTGTATGAACTAGAATTACTAATTCTCATCTTTTTTTAAGTTCTAGGTATAGTGGAGCCTGTTTAATTATATCAGGCTTTGTAGCTATCATTATAATGTGGGCGTATTTATTAGAATTATTTTGGATATCATACCAAAAATGATCTCTTACAAAAACTTGATTTTCTTCGCATTTATTTACTTTCATATTTGTTGTATTTATTAAGTTTTATTAATTATAATAATATTTTTTTAGTTGCAAG
>CAXBVF010000019.1:0-16991 GCA_963979005.1 uncultured Candidatus Altimarinota bacterium
TAGTGAAAAAACTTTTACATCTAGATGATATGATTTAGTTGATTTTAGTAAATATGATTTAGTAATACTACAAAACTCATGAACTGCATCGGCTTCAGAAATATTAATATGAACTCTAAGAGATTATTATCCAGATTTAGAATTAATCTGAGAAAAAACATATTGAAAATGATCAGTACAAATAATGAAAAATTATAGAGATGGTTCGCTTCTAAAATATACTATTGCTAAATGGTTTACATGATTAACTGAAACATGAATAGATCAAATATGAATAGAACCAACAATTAAAGTAATATTTGATTTAGATAATTACAGAAAAAATTGATTTGATAATCAATTAGATAAAGCAAAATTTATAGATTAATAATATAGATATGATTAAAAAAGTATTAGTATTTTTTATATTTTTCATAATACTTAGTCCAACAAATATTCATGCAAATGAGGAAGTATGATCTGTAGCAAAAAACTGGTTTTCTACATTCTCACAAAAGATTAGTAAGAAATATTCAAATAACAAAGAATTGATTTATTTTAAATGATTTAGTGATAAATTAGATCTTTTATTAGCAACAAAAAACTTTACAGAAGTTCAGATAAATCTAATAAATGACTTAATAAAATTATCTAATGAACATGTAAATAAACTTGAAATTTCTGATAATGAATCTTCTGTAAAAATTATTTTAAATACTAACAATATTGTAAAAAAATTTGATAAGATTTCATATAATGAAGACCATATTTTTTTAGAAAATTGAATATGGTACACATATAGATTTAACACCCATCTAAAATTTCCAACATGAACAAATATTAGAATAGAAGACTTAGAATATAATTGAATAAATACATCTACTGACTTAGTATTTTTAAGAGAAGATAATTTACTATGATTTGCAAATGAGTATGAAAAAGTAAAGTTAATCTCTGATTCAATAATATATTGAATTCCAGATAAATATAATTTTTTAAAAGAAATAAAAAATGATAAGAAAGTGCTTAATTATGAAACAGATGATATATTTAAAGAATTAAAAGAAAAATCGTTAGAATTAACTATCTGAAAGAAAGCAGAAGAAAAAATAAAAATAATATATAATTATGTATTAGATAATATTGAATATACAATAAATTATTCTCTAAACGATTATAAAATATTTTCATGAATAGATACATTCTATAATAAAAACTGAATATGTGAAGGGTATACCAAAACATATATGTACATGCTTAATTTTTCCAATGTAAGAGATGTAGAATTAATTAGATGATACGTACTTGATGCACAAGATTTTCCAGAGGTATGACATGCATGGATAAAGATAAATGATGATTATTATGATCCAACTTTTGATGATCCAATTTGATGAAAGGAAACAAAGAAATTTTCAGAATATAGATATTTTGAATTACCTTATGATCTTTTTTATACGAACAGGTATTCATTAGAAAACTTGCCTGATGAATTAAAACAAAAAACACCTGAATACTTAGATAGCTACATAGTAAAAAGGATTATACCGCTTGTATCCAAGTATAGGTATTCATGATATAATATATTAAAACCATTTACTTTAAGACTTGATTATTGAATAGATTTAGAAAAAAAATTAGATATAGAAGATTTAAAAGAAATAGTACCTTATTATGAAGTGGATAACTTTAAATTCACTAAAAATTGAGAAGTTAAAAATATAAAAACACTAAGATATTACTGATTATGAGATCTCGCTATTGATGATATAGTTGAAATATTAAATTTCTCATTTCATTGATACTACTTATTTAAATGGAAGTTAGAAGATTGAAGTTATGAATATAGGTTAGCTTATGATGTTAAATTTCTTTAATATTTAATCCCGTACTTATTATAAAGTACGGGATTATTTTTCCTCAAAAAAAAGGCGAATTCCGAAGAATTCACCCTTACAACACACCTCCTTATGCGTTTAAATGTAACTTAATCCATTACAGTCAGCCATGTTCCAAAAGCTCCACATTATTATCGGCTAATGACGACAGATTCCCATAAATATTCTCAGCAGAACTCAATGATGCAGTCGCATCTTTGTCTGGCAAAAAGTTCAGAGCGGCAGTAGTCAGGCCAAATTTCGCGTCTTCAGCTTTTGCGAGCATGGTACGAGTTGTAACTTTAGAATAGATCCTCATTGGTTCAGTTTCGGTTTGCATTTCTGTTCTTACCATAATCAGCAAATTATTGCTGTCTAAACGATCTGATGAATCGAGTAGAGCTGGTTCAAGCAGTCCAATTCCTGTCTGGTAAAATGCAAGAGTGTTATCAGTATAATAACTAACTTCACTTTTAGCACTTACTGTCCAGGAGAGCATTACCATAATTAAAGATAAAAATGGTAACAAAAAGGTTTTATACATACTTCTTTTTCTCCTCTAAGTTGGTTAAACATTACTTCAAAAATATACGATATTTTGTATACTCACATATATATTTATATTAATTTAAAAATTATTGTCAAAATAAATATTAATAAATAACTATTAAACTTGAAATTGTATTTATATTAATATAATAAAACTCTCATTTAATTACAATAATATTAGGAGGTGTATTTTGAATGACGATAAGGTGATAAAAAAATGCAATAAGTTTGGTGAATGCCATCCGTATATATTTGGTTTTTTATGCTTATTTGGTTCTCCAGTTATCTATGTTTGGGGATTCGTAGGTAGTGCTACTAAATCAGTGGAAGCGATAAAACCCAAAAATAAATAAAAGAGAGCTGTTAAGACAACTAAGAACCCTATGAAAATAGGGTTCTTGTTTTATAAAAATAATAAACAATTTGTCAAAGCAAAATATTAAATTTTATTTAATATTTTGCTTTTAATTTGTATAATAAAAGAGTTATCTTTAAAAAAAAAGAAAATGAATAAACAAAAAATAAACAAGCAAGCTTTCACACTAATAGAATTAATAATAGTAATTACGATACTAGCTATTTTATGAACAATAGCATATATTTCTATGGTATGATATATAGAAGAGGCCAGAGATTATACTAGAATGTCAGATATGCACGTAATGGAAACCTCATTAGAAATTTTTCAATTAAATGCATGAAAATATCCTGAGACAACTAACGGTTTTACTGTTACTTATTCATGATCAGAAGTATGGTCACAATGAACATTTTGAAAATCTACAAAAACTAATATAGGTAATTGGGATAGGGGACCAAATGACCCACTTACTGATAAAGAATATACATATTCAGTAACAAAAGATAGACAAGAGTTTTTACTATGATGAATATTAGAATGAGAACCATTAACTAGACTATGAATACTTTCTAGAACAAATGCATGAGATATAATTAGAAAAGCATTAGTTTCATGAAATTATAATTGAGTAATACTTAAAACTCTATCATGAGCTAATTGTGAGATCCTATCTCTACCATCAATAATATCATCACTACCAGAAACTACTACTAATTTAAGCAATATATTAACAGCTTCTTGATTAGTTTATACTTGATATAATAATCTACCTACAAATTATAGGACAAGCAAATTTAACGCTGATGGTTGATTTAATTTTACATCAAATAAATTAATTGTATATTCAGATAATAATAATTGTAGCGATTTACTTAGTTCAGAATCTCAATGAACAAATGCTAGAGCAACATTAATAACAAATATTCAAACCGCATATAGTTGAACTGTGATTTCATCTAAATGAAATATATGAAAGTATACTAGTGTAGATACTAATGATTCTAATGCAGTAGCTTTATTAGGTAATAGTTTAGTTAATAATAATTTAGGTGGTAAATTAGACTTATTAGCAAGTGATAGAATTATAGTATTATCTATACCATCGTCATGTAAAGAAATACTTGATAATGGCGATAGTACTTGAGATGGAATTTATACAATAGATCCAGGAGTAGATTGAACATGATTTGACGTATATTGTGATATGACAACAGATTGATGAGGTTGGTTATTATTTGCTAACCATTGAGATGGGATTACTCCTACAGAAGTTTCAGCAGTATCTAATTCTTCATACTGAGTAATGGAAGCAACTAAATGGTCATTAATTTCAGGAAATTACACTGATCTGTTATTTATAGATGAGAATGATTTAATATCTAAAATATCTCAGATTAAATTAGAATCATGAAATTGTTCAAAATTAAGTGATGTAATAGATTTAACTATTTGAGCTAGATTAATACATAATGAAGATTATCAATGTATTTTAACTGGTCTGGATTACTCGATTATAACTTTAAAAAATTCATTAAATACATGAGCTTCTATTGCTCAATTGTCAGCAGTAAAATTTGATACATGGAATTATTCAGATGATCAGTCATATGATGAGCAAAATGAATTAATGTATTTCATTCGTTAATTTGTATATAATACGTATATAATTTTGACTTTTGAAATAAATAAGTAAAATAGGATAAATTAATTTTTATCCTATTTTTTATGCAAGAAGATTTCTTTAAAGAACAATTACAAATATTAAATAAAGCTCAAAAAGATGTTGTTGAGCAGATATATGGACCAATAATGGTAGTTGCAGGACCAGGAACAGGTAAGACTCAAATAATAGCTCTTAGAACTGCTAATATAATATTAAAATCATGAGTTAATCCTGAAAATATATTAATTACGACTTTTACTGAAGCATGAGTTATTGCTATCAAAAAAAGGTTAGTAAGATTCATATGAACTGATGCTTATAAAGTAAAAGTATCAACCATTCATTCATTTGCACAAGATGTAATTACAAGTTTTCCAGAAAAATTTGCAGAACAAAAAGCATGAAATACTATTGATGATATAGAAAGTCTAGAAGTACTAACTAAAATACTTGATGATAATATCAAAAAATGAGTTATAGAACACCTATTTACTCCATTTGATAGATATATGTATCTAAGAGATATAAAAGATAGAATAGGGAAGTTAAAATGAGAATGAATTAATTTTTCTAAGTTTGAAAAAAATATATCAGTACTTAGAGATGAATATGATAATAAATTAGAAGCCTTAAAGACAAATAAAAGAATTAGAGACTTAGAAAAAAGAACAAAAAAAGATTCAGATGCATATAAAAAACATATAGCAAAATTAAATGAGTTAAATTTTGTTTACAAGGAATATCAGGAATATCTTAAGGAAAAAAGTTTATATGACTTCTCTGATATGATAAATTTTGTAGTAGAGAAATTCAGAGCTGATGAGAATATGAAGTCTTTCTATGCTGAAAAATATCAATTTATAATGCTGGATGAATATCAAGACACAAATAACCCACAGAATGAAATAATGGATTCTATCCTAGAAATGGGGGATGAAAAAAACATAATGGTAGTTTGAGATGATGATCAATCAATTTATAGATTTCAGTGAGCAAATATAGAAAATATGCTTGATTTTTATAATAAATATCCAGAAACTAAATTTATAGTTCTGGAAAATAATTACAGATCAACTCAAAGTATACTAGATTTTTCTACAAAATTAATAGAAAATAATAATGAAAGACTTGTAAATAGATTAGATTTTTTGGACAAGAAACTTATAGCTCACACTGAGTACAAAGATCTAGATAATAATAATTACTACATACTAGCAAACGAACAAACAGAGAAAATATTTATTTTAAATCAAATAAAAAATAAAAAATACAAGAAAAATATAAATGAAAGTTTTGCAATTATTGTAAGAAGCAACAGAGAAGTAGAGGAATGGACTAATTTTATGCAGTCAGAATGAATTGAAGTAGAATCAAAACTAAAAACAAATATATTAAATAACAATTTTGTAAAATTTATTTTAGATTTTTTAAAATTAATTGATAATCCAAGCTTTAATGATGAAAAATTTCTAAATATATTGAGATCCAAGCTAGTAGATATTGATAATTTAGATGTAATTACATTATCTAGAGAATTATATAAAAAGAATTATTCTAAAAATTGATTTAAATATACTTTATGGGAATTAGTTAAAAATATTGATAATGCTAATATTAATTCTGGTAAATATAAAGAAGCTGATACAAAATGACCTTCTCAGTGAATTTATGAATTAGAAATGGAAGAGAAATACAGATGATACAAAAAAATATTATCCTTTAGAAACCTTGTGCTAGAATTGAATTCTGAACACTGAACTTATTGAATAATAAAATTATTTCAAAAAATATTAAATGAGTTAAATATAGTTGAGCTTGTGGAACTTAGTTGAAATTTTTCAGATTTAGAGGATATTTTTACCTTATTTAATAAAATTAAATCATTTACAGAAATAAATAAAGATATTAGTTTAAGTTCATTATTGAATAAACTTGATCTACATAGTAAGTATAATATTGCAATCTCTAGACAAATACTTAAACAATCTAATTCAAATATTGAAATATTAACAGCTCACTCATCTAAATGACTAGAATATGATTATGTATACATAGCCTGAGTTTATTGATGAAATTGGGAAAATAAAAGAATGACTGATAAGTTAAAATTACCACTATGAGTTGCATGACAATGACTTCAATTTAGCTGATTAGATGAAAAAGAATTAAAAAATCTAGAAAAAGAAATGGCTAAACAAGAGGATAGAAGATTATTCTTTGTTGCAATGACAAGAGCAAAAAAGGAATTAATGATTACAAGACCTGCTTGAAAAGACAATAAACCATATATTGATAGTCCTTTCATTATTGAAATATGAATTGATAGTAAGTTAATAGAAGAAAATTTTTCAGAATCAGATTTTAGTGATTCACTAAAAAATCAATTATTATGAGATGGTACTGAATTAATAGAGACATCTGAAGAAGAGATAAATTATATTAGTGGATTTCTTGAAAATTATAAATTAAGTCCAACTGATTTAAATACATTCTTAGAAGATCCTAAAATATTTTTAAAAAATGTTGTTTTTAAATATCCATTTGTAGATAATGAGTTCACGATATTTGGTAAAGTCTACCATAGAGTTTTAGAACTAGCTACTCAAAAGAAATTACATGGAGAAGAAGTCGAGTTATGATATATGACTGAAACCTTTTCTTTATTATTAGATAAGCAATTATTAACTCATGAAGAAAAAAATAGATTAACTAAAAAATGAATTGAATGACTAACGTGATATTATGAATATTTTCATACTAGCAAAAGAATAGCTCTTTCTACTGAATATAATTTTAGATCAAGAAATGTGGTTTTTAATTGAGTACCAATTACCTGAAAAATAGATAAAGTAGAAAAAATAAAAGATTCTATAAATAAAAATGATACAAATTGACAAGCCGCATTATTCGTAGAAGATGTTGCAGTAGTAGATTACAAAACATGATGAACTAAAACTGAATGATTTATTAAATGAGTAGATAGGTATTGAAAAGCAAAACCGGGTTATGAAAATGGTAAATATTATAGACAATTATTGTTTTATAAGCTATTAGCTGAGAATGATAGCGAATTTCACTCACAATACAATATAACAGAGTTAGCTTTAGATTTCGTAGAATGAAAAAATTGAGAGTACAAATATATGCCTATTAGTTTAGTTGATGAAGATTATGAGGATTTTAAAGATTTAGTAAAAAATAGTTGGGGGGAAATTAATAGTTTAGAATATTGGGAGAAACTTTTATCTGAATAATTATTTTAATTACATGAAAATTTTTCTATCATACAAACAAACATGACTTAAAATAAATAAATTAAAACTAGAATTAGATTTCATTAAAGATGTAGTAAGTCAATGCTGACATGAAATATATATACATTTATTTGAAAAAAATAAAAATTCTAGTTCAAAATATATACTAAATAAAGTTAAATTAGAAATTGAAAAATCTGATCTAATTTTATGATTTGTAAATAATTCAGAAAAAAGCGAATGAGAATTACTAGAATTATGAATTGCCGAATGAATGAATAAAAAAATATTATTACTAGTAAATGAAAAATATAGAGAAAAATTTTTCCTAATCTATTGACTTAATACTTCTATATTATATTATAGAGAAGTAAAAGAAATAAATAACTTACTAACTAATTTTTTATCATGAAAATAGTACTAATTTGAGCATCAAATGATCCTGAAAAATATTGAAACAAGATATTAAAAGATTTAATATCTAAATGACATACTGTAATACCAGTAAATCCCAAAGAAAAAGAAATTGAATGAATTAGAACACATATAAACTTGTGAGTCATAAAGGAAAGCTACGATATTATTGATTTTGTGGTAAAACCTGAAATAACACTACAAATATTAGAAAAATATAGAAAAAATATACTGAAGAAAAAGATATGGTGTCAACCATGATCTAGCGATGATAAAGTAAAATTATTCTTGGAAAATAGATGATTTAAAGATTATATAACAGATAGCTGTATAATGATCGAAAAAATAAACTAGTAAGTTATACTTACTAGTTTATTTTTTATATAGTATTTGACTTAATAACTCATTGAGCTAATATTCATCACACATATCATCATATTTGTGCAACTCATATATTTATTGATTTATTATTATTTCTAGAAATATTTCAAACAACAACTAGAAAATGTTCATATATTTTTCATTCTATTTGCTTATTTGTGATATTATCAGAAATAGCTGAAGCAAACCATATACACATTGCACTAGACTTAATAGTATTAAGTAATGGAATAACTTCATAATTTATTAAATCATACATAGCAGATGAATCATTTTGTCATTCAATAAATCTAATATTTAATTCTGAAAATATAGTATTTAACTCAGCTTGAGTATATACAATCTCATCTTGAACTTTATTTAAAATCATTTAAATTATAATTAATTATATTTAATATAATTAATTATAATTTAATATAGTAACTTGTCAAGTTAATTCTTTTTATAAACCCAAAAACTATAATCTATAGAATTTTCTTTCTCAAGATCAGTGTAAGATTCAGGAATAAAATTTGAAGGAACTCCATCAAAGAATACATCGCAGTTATAATCTCAGACTAGCTTAGTTATATATATTTTATCAAGCATAGGATGATCTAATACTTGATTATATAAATTAGCTCAACCTATTATAAATATTTGTTCAACATTATCTTTAGATTCTAACTCAGATAAACAATGTTCTAGTGAATTGAAATATAGTGTAAAATCATCTATAGGAGATCCTATATCATTATTAGTTATACTTCTTGTTAATATACAATTAATTCTGTTTGGCAATGGCCTATATTTAGAAGGAATGGATTCCCATGTTTTTCTTCACATTATAACAGCATTCATTTTTCACAAATCTGTTGTATTACTAGTTATATTCTTAAAATACTTCATATCAGCTGACAATCTCCATGCTAAAGTGTTTTCCTTTCATATTCAGTTTTTTTCATCAACTGCTAATATAATACTAAATTTCATAAATGATGGTTAAAATATACTAAACAGCCACGGGAGCCCTAATCTTTCAGTGAGATTCATATCACACTAATTTAAAATCTTCCCATTCTAAATTCTCAATATCCTCCAGAGTCTTTACATCTTTTAATATTTGTAATTCTGGTAATTTTTTAGGCTCTCTAGACAATTGCAATTCAACTTGTTCTACATGATTATTATATATATGTGAATCTCCCAAAGTATGAGTAAATGTACCTGGTTTAAGTCATGTTATTTTTGCAATTAATATAAGAAGAGTCGAATAGGATGCAATATTAAATGGTACTCAAAGAAACATATCCGCACTTCTTTGATATAATTGTAAATTCAAAACGTCATTAGTTGTATCAACATTAAATTGGAAAAAGGCATGACAGGGAGGTAATAGCATTTTATCAAACTGAACAGGATTCCATGCAGAAACAATTATTCTTCTATCAGTTGGATTATTTTTAATTTTTTCTATAGCATTAACAATTTGATCAACTCAATCCTTAAGTCAATTATATGGATGTGTACCATTAAAATTTCTCCATTGATGTCAATATACAGGCCCTAAATCTCACCATTTAACCACAAAATCATCATCTTCTTTTAAATCTTTTATTTTATTTATAAAAGCCTTCTTTTCATCCATCCATTCTGCTGAATATTTTGGGAATTTATCTCATAAGTTATTAGAATCAATATAATTTTGAAATGGCCATTCATCCCAAATGTGACAATTTCTATCAACCAAATATTTAATATTAGTTTCTCATCTAATCAACCATATAAGCTCAACAATAATAATCCTTAAGAATGTTTTTTTAGTAGTAACTAAAGGGAATCAGTCATCTAAGTTATATTTTGCCTGCATACCAAAAAGTCACCTAACTCAAGTTCAAGTTCTGTCATCCTTTCAAATACCGTTATCTTTTATATCTTTAAGTAGCTCTAGGTATTGTTTCATAAAAATATGTTATAAAATAATTTACTGATAAGTATATATTTTTGGAAGAATTAATCAACACAAAATAAACTAAAATTCTTTTGCAAAAAAAACATATATTAATAAAATATACAAGCTTATATATATTAGATAAACAAATAAATGACAAACAAGAAATTACCAAAAAAACCTATTGTAAAAAATATAAATTTAAATAAAAAAAGCTATAGATCTATTTTATTTCTAATTGCTATTTCACTAATAATTGCATTATTATTACCTTATATAAAGGAAAAAGAAACATACATAGACACAAATATATGATTAAATCAGTTAGAAGAGAAATATCTTAACTGAGAATACAAAGATATCCTTATAGACTGAAATAAGGCCATAGCTACATTAACGTGAGCACAAATACAAGAATGAGCATATTTAAAAACGAAAAGAGATATTGTTATACTACCAAAAAACGACTCATTAAATGAACTGTGATTAAAAAATCCAGAAATAAACACCGTAATAAGTGTGAAAGATAAATCTAGTGAAGAATTTTGGAATGAAATGTTTCCAACAATTATTGCATTTGTTCTATTTTTCATAATATGAATAATTTTAATTTCTAGAATGTGATGAGTAGCTAACAATGCGATGACATTTTGAAAATCTAGAGCTAGATTATACGATAAAGATAAAGACAAGGTTTTATTCAAAGATGTCGCATGAGCGGAAGAAGAAAAAGAAGAATTAGCTGAAATAGTACAGTTTTTAAAAAATCCTAAAAAATTCAAAGATATTTGAGCCAAAATACCAAGATGAACACTTCTTGTATGACCTCCAGGTACAGGTAAAACAATGTTAGCAAGAGCTGTAGCTTGAGAAAGTAATGTTCCATTTCTAAGTATATCTGGTTCAGAATTTGTTGAAATGTTTGTATGAGTAGGGGCGTCTCGTGTTAGAGATTTGTTTACAAATGCAAAAAAAATAGCTCCTGCAATCATATTTATAGATGAAATAGATGCAATAGGTAAAAAAAGGTGACCTGGTACATGATGATGACATGATGAAAGAGAACAAACTCTAAATCAAATATTAACAGAAATGGATTGATTTAGTAATGAAACTAATGTTATAGTGATGGGTGCTACAAATAGAGCAGACGTTCTAGATAAAGCACTTGTTAGACCATGAAGATTTGATAGAAAAATTACAGTAAATTTACCAAACTTATTAGACAGGGAAGAAATACTAAAAATACATGCAACTACAAGAAAAATAGAGGAAAAAATTGATTATAAATCAATTGCATCAAAAACAGTCTGATTTTCAGGTGCAGATTTATGAAATTTAATAAATGAAGCAGCTATTATCTCAGCAAGAAATAATGAGAAAAAAATAAGCGAAAATAGAATCACAGAAAGTTTTGAAAGACTTGTTATGTGACTTAGAAAAAAATCACAAGTAATGAATGAAGAGGAGAAAAAAATAACTGCATATCATGAAGTATGACATGCATTAGTCTGAAAATTATTGGTAAACACTGACCCTGTTCACAAAGTTTCAATAGTATCAAGATGATGAGCATTATGAGTAACTTGGTTTTTACCAGAAAGAGACAAATTATTAGTATCAAAAGCTAAATATATTGATGAATTAGCTACTCTATACTGAGGAAGGGCAGCAGAAGAAATATTCTTTGGAAAAGATAATATTACTACTTGAGCATCAAATGATATAGAAAAAGCAACCAGTATTGCTCGTGAAATGGTTATGAGATACTGAATGTATGAAGAAATAGGAAGAGAGAATTTTGCATGAGATAGAAGTTCTTGAAATCACTTATGAGTTTCAGAAGAAAAGCATATTTCTGAAAAAGCAAAAGAAAAAATAGATAAAAAAATAAAGGAGATACTTGACACAGCTTACGATACAGCGATTTCACTAATCACTAAAAATAAAAAGCTTCATGAAAAAATAACTAGTGAATTATTAAAAAAAGAAGAATTATCTAGAACTGAATTTAGTGCATTTTTTGAATAAATTATATTAGATATAAATAAAATACTATGAATGAAATAATAACTGCAATTGTAAATTTTGCATCAGAATTAGGTTACACATGAATTTTTATAATGATGGTAATTGAGTCATCTTTTTTCCCTTTTCCATCAGAAGTAGCCATGATACCTGCATGATACTTAGCAAGTATATGAAAAATGGATTTTTCCATTGCATTATTAGTTTGAACATTCTGAGCAGTAGTTTGAGCTACAATAAATTATATATTATGATATTACTTATGAGATAAGCTAATTCGTAAATTGATTAAAAAATATTGAAAATACGTATTAATAACTTCAGCACATTACGATGCTACTGAAAAATATTTTGAAAAACATTGAGTAATTACTACATTTTTAGCTAGATTCATAACTGTTGTTAGACAATTAATAAGTCTTCCTGCATGAGTATTTAAAATGAACTTTGCAAAATTCTTCTTCTATACATGACTAGGTGCGTGAATATGGAATTTGTTGTTAATGATAATATGATATGTTGCTTGAGAAAATAGAGAATTAATAGAAAAATATTCATTTGAAATATTATTATGAGCATTATTCTTTATAATTATTACAGCAAATATATACTATTACTTACATAAAAGAAAATATGGAAAAATCTAGGACAATATTTATTTGAGATATTCAATGATGTTTTGATGAACTTAAATTACTTATTAAAAAGCTTAACTTAAAGCCTAATGATAAGGTTTATTTTGTATGAGATCTGATAAATAAATGACCTAAAAGCTATAAAGTCTTAAAATATATGTACAAAAATAAACATAGATTTTACTCGGTTAAATGAAATCACGAATTAAATTTTCTTAGATGGCTAAAATGAGAAACGTATAATAATGATAAAGATTTCAAAAATTTAAAAAAGAAAATAGAAAAAAATAAAACACATTATCTTATTAAATATATTGAAGAATTACCACTATATATAGAAAAAAAAGATTTTTTATTAATACATTGAGGACTCATTCCGAATAAAATAGTAACGGAATTAACTGAGGATGAAATAACAAGAACCAGAGATATTAAATGAAAACCATGGTATAAATATTACACGTGAAATAAAAAAATTATATACTGACATTGGGCTGAAGATAGTTTACAAATAAATAAAAAAACTAAATGACTAGATTCTTGATGTGTTTACTGAAAGGCATTGACAGCATATATTTTAGAAACTGAAGAAGTAATTCAACAAAATGCATTAGATGTTTATATAAATGTTTATAAAAAAAATTGGTGAATAATAAAGAGAATTTTTAATTAAGTACTAATGAAATTAGGAGAGCTAGAAAAATATAAAAACAAGCAAATTGCAATTTTAGGATTTTGAAAAGAAGGGAAGTCAACACTCAATTTCTTAAAGGATTTTTGAATGCAAAATATTACTATCCTAGATAGTAATATAGATATAGTTAAAGAAAAAAATCATAAATATATATTATGAGGGGGGTATTTAGCGGATCTATGAAAATATGATCTAATTTTTAAAAGCCCTTGAATCAGCCCTTACAATAAACAATTATCTAAATTTAAAAGTAAATTAATTACCCAAACCCAAGTTTTTTTTGATAATTATAAATGAAAAGTGATCTGAATTACTTGAACAAAAGGGAAATCTACCACCTCAACTTTATGTTATGAAACATTAAAGGAAATTTGATATGATGTAAAATTAGTATGAAACATAGGGAATCCAGTATTTGATGAAGTAGATATATATAATGAACAAACACATGATTTTATTGTATATGAATTATCTAGCTATATGTTAGAGTGATTAAATCTTAAATTATATATATGAGTAGTAAATAATATATATAATTGTCATTTAGATTGGCATTCATGAAGAAAAAATTATGAAACAGCTAAATTTTGAGTAATTAAGGATGCTGAAAATAAATTAATCAATTTTGAATTAAAAAATTATTTTAATAATTCAAACTCTCAAATTAAATACTTCTGAGAAAACTGAGATTATAGTTTTCATAACCCATTGTTCTATATTAATGAACAACAGATTATGAAGGATGAAAATATAAAATTAAAATGAGAACATAATAGGAAAAATATTTGCGTAATTATTTGAGTATTAGATATAATAGATAAAGATAACATGAGTGAAAATTTACTAGCACTAGAAAAAGTATTATCTAACTTTAAATGATTATCTCATAGAATGGAAGATATATGAACATATAATTGAATACAATTTATTGATGATGCTATAGCGACAACACCTGAGTCAACAATAGCAGCAATAAAAACTTACGGAAACAATATATGAACAATTTTATTAGGATGAGAAGATTCATGATTTGAATACAATAAACTTAGAGATGTATTGAAAGATAATAAAATATCAAATATAGTATTATTTCCAGATACCTGAGAAAAAGTATTTTGAAACCTTAGTAAATTCAGTTATGAAACTGAATTTAATTTGGAATGAGAATATAGTCCATTAATATTGAAAACAAAAACTTTAAAATCAGCAGTAGCTTTTGCTTATAAAAATACTCAAAAATGAAAAATTTGTATTTTATCAAATGCCGCACCAAGTTTTAGTTTATGGTCATGATTTATAGCTAAATGATTAGAATACCAAAAAGAAGTGAAAAATTACGTTTTAGATTAATTATTTTAGTTACAATATATCCAAAATATAGTTAAAAGCTCTTAAAACGTCATATTTTAACTTTTAGGCTAGTAATAGCTATACAAAGCCATTACTTATAACGGTAAATTTACATTATCTAAAAAGACTACTTAAATTACAAAGATAGTCTTTTTTTTGAACAAAATTGTAAATAGGTAATTCTGAATATAGAATCAATTTTAAAATTTATATTCAGAGTAGAAATTATTAAATGACTAAATATTTAATTTCTATTAATTTCTAAAAAAACTAAATAAGGGAGTTATTCGGACTTAGTTGTATTACATCACATAATGTAACTTATGTGTACTTAAGTATATACAATTATAGCTATTAGGTGCTAACAATAAAAAAAGACTTATTATTAAAATAAGTCTTTTTTTATAATTTTAAGTTCATTACTGAATCAACCCCATGTACTCTTAATTTTGATTTTCTTCACCTTAGTGTTTCTATTCATAAGTCCTTTATAGAAAATTCATCTGGTCTTTGGATATTTTTAAATGTAGTTTCCGATATGATTGTATTATTTGGAAACGACCTAGTTAGTCATTCAAGTCTTGATGCAATATTTACAACATCTCATATTATAGTAATTTCCATTCTATCTCTAGATCAAACTGTTCATAATATAACTTCTCAGGAATTTATTCATATTCACACTCAGATTTTTCATCAAATTTCCGATACTTGTATTTTATCTATAAAATTTTGAATTTCAACAGCCGCCTTAACTGCATTGTCTGATTCCCTACTATCGAAGATTATCATTATACCATCTCATAGAAACTTGTCAACGTATCATCAATTATTTTTAATTATTTCTACTATTCAGTCAAAATATACATTTAATAATAATAAGGCTTTGTCTGATGGTATCTTTTCTGTTATAGTTGTAAATCATATAATATCTAAAAACATTACATTTAAATATTTCTTTACTGATAATCAAAGAGAGATTTTATCAGTTCCCTTTTCTCCTATTTCTTTTAGTAATCATTCGGGGATAAACTTATGAAAAACACTCTTTAGGTCAGCATAATCTTTTGCTAGTATATTTTTTCTAATATACATATTTTTAAAAAGATTATAATTTTCTTCATTCTCTTTATAAAAGGATTTCTTAAAGAGTAAGTCCTTTACTTCTGAATCTTTTCAGCTTAATAAGGTACTACTAATTGTTTTTATATCTCTTTTTTTATCATTATATTCTAGTTCGTATCTCTTATTCAAGATATAAAATAAAATAAGTATAAAAAGATTTATTCAGAAAAATAGTATTTTAAAATCCCTTAAAGTTTCAGACATATAAAATATTGTACTTATATATATGATGAAAACGAATAGTAGATAATTAATAGCTTTTATGCTTTTATTACTTTTTTTTGTTATATCAGTCATTTGTCTTTTAAATTAAGTAAACAGCTTTCCATGGTATACATTCAATCTCAAGCTCCGGTCTCGATTGAAGAGCCTATTTGATGAACAATACCTTTTCTAATCATATTTGAAATACTAGTATTATTAACTAATAATTCTGACGCTAGTACTCTTCCCTTTCAATCCTTAGTTTTTATTAAATCTTGCCATATGACTCAAATCAAGGAATCAGATAATTGTCATCTTATATTTTCCTTGTCTTCAGCTGGAAACATATCGATTATACGAGATACAGTTCTAGCTGCACCAGAAGTATGAAGAGTAGCTAATACTAAATTACCTGTTTCGGCAGCTCTCAATGCTAATCTAAACGTCTCAACATCTCTCATTTCTCATAGCATAATTACGTCACTCGCTTGCCTTAAAGCATATTTTAATCAGTTATCAAATGATAAAGTATTTACTCATACTTCTC
>CAXBVF010000020.1:0-16591 GCA_963979005.1 uncultured Candidatus Altimarinota bacterium
ATTAACTTGATTATCTGGCGGATACAAATATGTAATTTTACTAGAGTTCATTATTATTCAAATTATTTTCATATATAATAAAATAATTTTAGAATAAGTCAAAAATTTAAATTTCTCTTACTCTCAAACCTGAAAAAAATAATTACATTTTCAATTATCTAATTCTATTAAATATACTCATGAAAATTGTTTTTCCTCTCAGGAGAATATATATTTATATTCAAACTTTACTGACATTTTATTTCCCTGTTCTAAAAATATCTCTAGACTTAGATGCTCTATTTCATGATTATTAATATAATTCCACTCATTTTTTAATATTTCTTTATCAGTGATCTTTTGATATGGAGTTTCATAATAAATAAAATCCTCCGTAAATAATCACAAAATAGATTCAATATCTTTTTCTAACCAAAATTGTTTAAATTTACTTAACCATTCTTCTCCCATAGTTTTTATTTTGCTGTTTTAAATAAACTTTTCCCTATAATATATAGTATTAATAATAACAATAATACTAATCCAAAATTTGATATTATTCCAAATACTTCATCAATAGTATCCCTAAAAATATAACCTAGTATCAAAAATTCTCATACATATAATATTTCTCACAATGTTATGAATAAACTGAACTTTTTAAAACTAAATCATTGTAATCAAGCTATGTAGTTTAACATAGGGCCAACTCATGTAATCAGAAATCTAGATATAAATATAGAAATAGTAGCTCTTTTTTTGAATACTTTCTCTGATTTAGCATAAAGTTTTTTTATTTTCTTTTTATTAATAAAATATTGAAAAAATTTTAGATTAAATAATTTTTTACCAAAGAAATAGGATAAAATATCTCAAATAATTACTCAGACTAAAATAATTAAAAATAATGTAAATAATTCTGATAGACTATTAGTTATAGAACCTGTGAATAATATAAAAAACATTGCTCAAAGTGGTACTCATAATTGACTTAAAAATGGCACTATAAAAAGAAATAGATATAAGTTAGATTCAAAAAATGTGGTAATAATATTAATTTCCATTTTTTGCTTGTTCAAGTATTATTATAAAATCAGCACAATTAAGCTCATATTTAATACAATAATCTTCTAAGTCAGCATTTCTACTCCATATTCAAATTTTATTTCAAAACATTTCTTCAAGATCTATTCAGTAAGTCTTCTCTATATAATTTATAGACATCCACTTCTTAATGACCTGATCTTCTATTGGCTTTTCAAAATACTCCCTATGGTCATTAAATATAACAATATGTGCAACAAAATTATAACTAATGATTAGTAGTAATAATGATGTAAGTACAAATAAAGTTATTAATATCTTTTTTTTCATTTTTTTCATAAATTTTATTTAAAAAATATTTCTATTATTAAGAATAATACAAAAAGTAACATAATCAAGATTATTTTGAGAGCTTTTTTCTCCTAATTAAGAGCATAATTACAAAAACAAAATTCATTATCACTAAAGATAATGGGTATAAATATGTAATCAATGTATAATTAGTCAAAGCTATGATAGAGAAAATAAATTTTGTCCCGGAGAGTAGATAAGTAGACAATGTTTCCTGAAATGGCTTGTAATAACTCTTTCTAAAAGTAGGATAAAATCATAGAGCATCAACCAAGGTTATTAATAATACTGAGTACAGTGCATTATCTGTGATATACCATATAACTATTGCTAATAATGCTCACAAAAATGAAAGTTTATCGTTTTTAGATATATCTTTTTCTCATCTTTTTATAGAAACTATAAATATAAATCCTGATATGATAGCTGTGATTCAAGTTATCCAAGCTCATGGTCAAGCATTATCTGATAATTGAGCAACAAATGCTATCAGTGTAAGCAAACACCAAATAGCCCAACTAAAAACATGAGGCTTTGTCTTTCACAAGAAAATATCTCTAATATAATGATGATATCATATAAAGGTAAGCAATATTCATATCACTAAAAAGACAATTGTATAATCTAAATTCATTTAGTTTCATTATATATTTAAAGTACTCTTATTAATATTTATTATATTAATAAAAATACAAAACACAAAAAAAGCTGGACTTACAGTGCAATGCAGTCCAGCTTTTTTATTTTAGTTTATTATAATGGTGGGTCATCCGGGGCTCGAACCCAGGACCTTCTCCTTAAAAGGGAGCTGCTCTACCAACTGAGCTAATAACCCATATATTTCAAAAGCTTGTGTATTGTATAAGAAAAAGAGACTATTGCAAGTTTTTTTTATCTTTTTCTATTATTCCTATTTCTTTATAGATAGAGGAGTAAGGCTTGGAGTTTATATTTTTCTTTTTGCCTTTAATTCTTCCCCATCGTAATAGACTATATTTGTAACTTCATTTTCTATGCTTACAAATAGATCTTCTCATATTTTGTACGGAAATTTTCACTTTATTTTTAATCAATTATTTATTTTTACTAGAACTTCTTCATCCAAAGATATAAATTCTTTATTTTTGAATAATTCTGTTAAATCCAGTGATTTAGATTCATCAAAATTATCTAAATCTTGTCATAATTTAATATCTAGTTTTCAAATCTTTGTTCTTCTTAGTTTTGTAACATATCATCATGTTCATAATAGTTCTCATAAATCAAAAGCTATGCTTCTGATATAGGTTCCAGCACTTACAGTTGTTCTAAAACTTGCTTCAGGATATTTGTAATCTAATAATTCTATACTACTAATAGTTACTTCCCTCTTTTTCATTTCAAAACTTTCTCATGCCTTTATTCTTTCTAATGCTTTTTTTCATCATAATTTCAGTGCTGAATACTTTGGTGGCACTTGAAAAATAGTTCATGTGAAAATTTTCTTTAATAATTCTTCTATTTTTTCCTTTGTAATACTATTCTCTGCTTTTTTCTGATTTTCTTCAGATATAAACTCAACTTCTGTTCATAAATCAAATGATTCTGAAACTCAATCAAATCTAACACTAAATTCATATTCTTTTGTATCTTTTTCAAAATATGGAATAAGCTTAGTATAATTTCAAACAGCAATTAAAAGACCTCCTGTTGCCAGAGGGTCTAGAGTTCAAGTATGTCACATTTTTCTAGTATTAAGTTTTTTCCTAAGAATCCTTATTACATCAAAACTAGTAACATTTAACGGCTTATCTATTAAATAAAATCTATTCATAAAAATATATTTCTCCCTTTTTCAAAGGGAGTACCCGTAGAGGGAGGGATTAAAAAAATAAGAATGAAAGGTTAATAATCATAACTGCTAGGTGAATCAAAAAACCTAGGTGTAGTATCTATTCAAAGGTTTGGTTGCATGAATGAAAAAGATTTGAAATTATAGTATCATAAATCTAAAAATACTTTTCATGTAATATCTGATGCATCTATAAAGCTAGTTCTTCATTGTATAGCACAGCTAGAAAAACATTCTCTAGAATCAGTTGAGTGATTCCTATTATCTCCTAAAACAAAGAACTGATCTTCTCAAAGATTATATTGATGCATAGCCTTACTTCATCATACAAAAGTAAATCATTTGTTTTCTTCATTTAAATATTGTTCATCCAACTCTATGTATTCTGTATCTGTTTGTTTTTTAACATATACAATTCCATCTTCTATTTTAACAGAATCACCCGGTATCCCAATAATTCTTTTTAAAAAATACTTTTTTTCTTCACTAACATTAGGTTTAAACACAATTACATCTCATCTGTCTGGATTTCAAATCAAATATGAAAGTCTATCAACAATTATAAATTCTCTATCAAAATATGATGAATACATTGATTGTCAGTTTATTTGAAAAGGCATTGCTATAAATGTTCTAACGACAAGTACTATCACAACAATAAGTATCAAGTCCTTAAAAAAATCTATTATCTCATTTTTGTCCATTTTTCTTTCTATTAATTTCGAATTAAAACTCTGATATATTATATTGTAATATATATAATTGCAATAAAAAATTGAAAGCAATTGTATTGCTTTCAATTTTTTTATAAATGATTTTATTTTTCATCATCGCTTTTTAGCCAATCTGGAACTGTCATACCATCATCCCAAAGCTCAGAAGTATTATTTCATTTCTTTTTCTTTTTATCTAGTTCTTTTGTGTCAGTTTTTTTTGTTTCTACTTTTTTGCTAGATTTTGTTGTTGCTTTTTTTTCTGGACTAGTTGTTTTTTCTTTTGTTTCTAACTCTTTCTTAACTACTTCTTTTTTTGGAGTCTCTACTTTTTTTACTTCTTCTTTTTTTGTAGCTTGTTTTTTTACAATTTTATCTGTTTTACTAGTATCTACTTTTTTTGTAGTTGTTTCTTTTGTTGGAGCTTTCTTTTCTTCTACTTTTGGAGTAGATTTTTTAGCTTCAATTTTTATTTCTTCTTTTTTTGTCTTTGGTTCTTCTTTTTTTTCTACTTTTGGAGTTTCCTCTTTTTTGATAGTTTCTTTTTTTTCAATAGTTTTAGAATCACTAGCTTTTGAATCTGTTTGTTTCTTTGCTTCTACTTGTTTTGTTTCTTGTTTTTTTATTTCTTGTTTCTGTGAAACTTCTGTTTTTTCTTCTTTCTTTTCTTCTTGTTTTTTAACTACTTCTTTTTTTTCTGTTTCCTCAAAACTTCATTTTAGCCAATCTGGAATATTATCATCTACTTTTGTTTTTGTAGAATCTTTTTTAACATCTTCTGATTTAGTTGTTTTATCCTCTTTTGTAGAATCTGTTTTTAACCATTCTGGAATAGTTTTATCCTCTACTTTTGTAATTTCTTCTATTTTTTCATCTGATATTGTTTCTTCTTTTTTTATTTCTTTTTTATTTATTTCTTCTTTTTTAACTACTTCTTTCTTTTCTGTTTCCTCAAAACTTCATTTTAACCAATCTGGTACATCAGATTTTTCTTGTTTTGAATTTGCTTTATTAGATTCACTTCCCTTATTTTGATCTTTTATTTGTTTATTTTCAGGTTTATTTTCATTCTTTGCTTTATCTTGTTTTGTAGTATCTACTTGTTTTGTTTCTTCTTTTTTTGTATCATCTGCAAAATTTCATTTTAACCAATCTGGTACTTCATCAGCTTTTGCATCTTTAGTTTCTCAAATTTTAGGTTCATTAAATGAATTTTTATCTTCTAAAGGATCTTTTTTTTCTTCTTTTATATTATTACTATTATCCTCTTTTTTTGATTCATTAGTTAAAATTGGATTATTTTCTTGTAGTGGATCAACTTTTTCTTCAGATTTTATTTCTGACTTTTTATCTTCTTCTTTTAAATCTTGAAGAATATCTAGTTCCATATCTGTAGACGCATCCTTTTTCACTTGTTTAGCTCCGGAAGTTTTTTCTATAATAAAGTCTTGGAATCAAATATTTTTATCTTTATTTACTAGTAAATAATAAATATAATAAAGTAAGATTATTAATCCAAATCATCAAATAATTATAAATAACCATTTAATTACACTCATAAGTAATCATAAAAAACTAGATGATCCTCATTCATTTTCTTCATTTACAACATTTTCTATTTCTTCTTCTGGTATATTAGCAACTCATCCATAAATTAATGTAACCAAGATAGCTTTGAAATCAGTTTTTTGTTTATTTGTCATTATCTTATCAACAGCAATTACATCAAGTATTTCTGTTCATAAAAGTTTATTTTCTTCCACATTTCAGTTATCTCTAATTGCCTCTAGTTTTGCAACTAAATCAGTATAACAATTTGATACTTCGCTAGTTACTGAATCCGTACAGACAACAGTTTCTGGGATTAAATTTTTAAGTGCATTAAATGTAATTGCTTTTTCACTTTTATCTTCTTGGTTTTCAACAAGTAAAGATTCAAGTAAATCAACTATCTCATCACCATTAGCAACTGCTATATCATATATATAACCTTCAAATTCTAATATTATATTAGTTTTTTCTCTATTATCTGACCATTCTTCTTGTAATTTTTGAACATACATTAATGCTTTTAATTTATGTTCTTTTGGTAATGCATTAACATAATCTTTTAATTTTTCTATTTTTAATTTAATACTATCAGATACTCCATCAAATATAACAGTATCCAAGTCTATAATATTTTCTTCTATATAATTTTTTACTATAGTTATATCTTTTGAATCAACTATTTCTCAAGCAGTATTTTTAACGAATACTCTAGCTTTTTGAAATTTATTTTCATTTAATACTATTTTAATAGCTTCTCATGAAGTATATGAATCTAATTTTTTATTATCCTCATCATCATCATTTCAACCATTTAAATCAGAATCATATTCTAAATCATAATCAACAACATAGTTAGTAATATCTGGTTTACTTTCTCATAGATAAACATATATTCCATCAGTTACTTTTTCTAATACTATTTCATTTTCTTCATTTAGTGAAGGATTAGAAAATACTACTAATCAAGTTTTACTTGCTAATATTCTATTTTTTACATTCTTAACTACTTTTTGTTCAATTGATTTTACCTTTGTTCATTCTGAAATTTTTAAGCTTACAACATGTGAAACTTCTTTATCAGTATATTCATGATTAAAATATTTTGTATTTTTGATAACAGTTCCATCTCATAAATCCCATTCGAAATTATCAGCTTTTCATATACTTTTATCAAAGAATATAAATTTATTTCCTATTGAAATATATCAAAAATCTGGTTTTAAAACATTTGATACATTTATAGTTAAACTCTTTGTATTAGAAAATCATTTATATTTAGCTTTTACTTTTGCATGTTTTTCTCATGAAGAGATATATGAGTTAGTAGTTACATTTGATGTAGTTTCTTTATCATAAAATCAGTCTCCATCAAAATCCCAAGAATAGTTAACTTTTTTTGTTAAATCTTGACCTAATATATTTTCAGCATTAACTGTAAAGACTACTTCATCTCAAATAGCTACAGAAGAATCATCTACTGATAACTTTATTAATGGAGTATTTAAATTATCTCAAGTTAAAGTCATAAAATACTTTGACCCTGTTATTTCTTCTGAAGTAATTCTTTCTTCATTGTTATCTTTCATAACAACAACAAAGTAATAATTTCATGTAACTTTTGGTAATACAAAACTTGTTGATGGTAATTTTGTAGCTCTAAAATCTTGTGGTTCAGAATCTATATCTGTATAATAATACCATAAATATGATTGGATAATTCAGTCTTTATCTTTTGATCAAAGTGCCGAGACATTAACAATTACTGGATCAGTTGTATCATCTATTACTCTAACATCAAGAGCAGATAAAGTTGGTTTTACATTTTTTACTTCTACATAAGTTGTACTACTATGTGTTCTACCATTATCATCACTTTTTACAGTTAATTTTACTGGAAAACATCATAGTTCATCAAATTTCTTTTGAAACTCTGAGGAATTTTTAAATGATTCATTTCCTAATTTCCATGAATATGTTAATCATGTATTTTCACCTGTAATATTAATACTTTCTTTTCATGAAAAACTTACACTATCAACTCTATTTACCATATATGCTCATTCTCATCCACATGCATTATCATCAAATGCTAAATCATTTCTCGTAGAATCTTGAACTAATATAAATGAATATGGACTATTTGATTCTCATATATATATATTTTTTGAAAATGTATTTATTTTGTCATCAGCATCTCTAACTTTTAGTTTAACATTGAAAATACCACTTTTTACAAATTTATGTGATATATTTCCATCTTTACCTCACTGAGTTTCAGCATCTCAAAAATCCCATTCATAAAATCTAGCTTCTGGTGAATTTGTGACAAATTTAACAAAATTTTCTCTTTGTGCTACTCTAGGGAAAGCAAAGAATTCAACTGATAAAATTGATTTAACGGGTACTTTTAATTTCTTTTGTGCAGATATACTATCTGGATCTCTTACTTCTAATATAACTGAATGATCTCATATTGAATCAAAAGTAAAATATCATGTTGAACCATTAAAGTTTGAATCTTCTAGTTCTACTCTATTTCCATTTATAATCCAAGTGTACTTTAATTTACCGTCATCAGTATAATCTGGATCATAACTTTTGGTAGCATCGAAAAATACTCTATTTGGTTTATTTGGGAATGGTATAGAATGAGAAAAATCAGCACTTGGTGCTCTTGAATTTATATATATTATCTTACTATCTATATCCACTTCTCATGAAGGTTCAGTTACCGTCATTTTTACATTATATTTACCTTTATTTTCAAAAGAATATGTGAATAAACTTCATGCTTTTCTAAAGATGATTTCATCCTGATTTAAGTCGATAATTTCCCAAGAATAACTTAGGTCTTTATTTGATCAACTATTTTGTGCTGAAAATGTAAATTTATCTCATAAAAATCATTCTTCTAATGGTGTATTTATAGTTGCTATTGGATCATGTACATTTATTACAAATGTTCTTTCAATTTCTTTTAATTCGTTTGTTTTTAATGTTAACTTAACAGTGAATTCTCATTCTTTTGCAAAAACTACTCTTTCTACCCTTGGATCTCAAGAATATTCTCTAACTTCTCCATTTCAAAAATCCCATGTTGTTTTTATAAATTCTGAACCAGAAGTAGCTGTTGAACTAGTTGCATCAATTAATAATCAATATCTAGCCTCTTCAGGTGTAAATTTAAGTTCATTTTCATTTCTAAGTGATATAGAATTTACTTTTATAATAACAGATGCCACTTTTTCTTTTATAATAACATCCGCTCTAGAAGAAAAAGGTAATACATCAGTATATCATTTTACATTTTTATGGTCAGATGTTACATCTAAAAAGATTGAAAAGTTTCATTCCTCTTTAAATAAATGAGTAAGAGAAATATTATCACCTAATATTTTTCTCTTTCCATCTTCGTGCATCCACCATGTGTAGTTATATGAAGGAATCTTTGTCCCTGTAGGATCAGCAACATTTCATCTAAGAGTCACTGTTAATGGAGCATTTCATGTTTTTGGGAAGGCTTCAACTCTTCAACTAACTGATTGAATATTTGTTTTTTCTAAAAAATTTTCAATTGCTCATATTATTTCTGTATAGTTAGAAATATTATTTGGGAACTTTATCCCTCTTTCAATTGAAGTTTTAAGGTGATTGTAATAATTTTTGTTTGTTAAACTATCTGGTAAGTAATTGTATCATTGCTTAGCTAAGTCTCATATACGAGTTGCAGAAGCTATATTAACACTTCAGTCTAACTCAAATTTATTTCTCAAATTAAAAAATTCATCAGTAATTCTATATCTATACTCATTAAATGTTGCAGCATCTACAACTCTTAACTCTGTATAAACAGGCTCATTGTCCGCGGAGTAAGCTGGATCAGAATATGTAGTAAACATTCAGAACACAAGGAATGCAAGTACGATTTTCTTAAACATGTTTTTTTATTTGTAATTGGTTATTTGTTATATAATATCACAAAAAATATATATAAGCAAAAAATCGAAGACATAAATAAAAAAAACTGAGAAATGTATCTTCATTTTTAATTTTTGATAAAGAATTTAGTTAATAAATATACTCAAAATATACTCTTTTAATATATTTTAATTTGCTTTTTAATAATAACATGTATAATAAAAATGAAATTTAGTATTTTTTACTTAAATTTCATACATTATTTTACCATATTAACAATATATATTATGGATTTAAACAAAGCGCAGATTATAGGTAGAATTACACAAGATTTAGAGTTAAAACAAACTCCAAATGGACAAAATGTAATGAGTTTTTCGGTTGCAACTAATAGAAACTGGACAGATTCTAGTGGAATGAAACAAGAACAAGTAGAGTTTCATAACGTAGTATTATGGTGAAAATTAGCTGAAATAGCAGATCAATATTTAAATAAATGATCTAAATTATTCTTAGAATGAAGAATTCAAACTAGAAGTTGGGAAGCACAAGATGGATCAAAGAGATATAAAACTGAAATAGTATGAGAAAATATGATAATGCTTGATTCTAGAACTGATTCTGAAAACTTCAGTAAAAAAGCAGAATCATCTTCTAATAATACTCCTGCTGTTAAAAAAACTGAATCTAAAAAAGAAGAAGAAATTTCTATCGAAGATATTCCTTTTTAATAAAAAATTATATAATAAATAACCCTACCCTGAATCCTTTCCCTAAAATTATGGAAAGGGGCTACATTTACTTATATTTTGTAGCCTTCCTCCCTAATTTTAGGGAGGAAATGCAAAGGTGGGTTATTTTTATTTTATATTCTCTAATTTATATAACTCTCATTCATCAGTAACTATATATAATTTTTCTTTATTAATATACATTTTTCACAAAGCTAGTTCTGTTTCGTAAACTAGTTTTTTTTCTTTTGTATTTGGGTTATAATATACTATTAAATCCTTATTATTAGATTCAAATCATAAATTATTAAGTATTCTTTTTTCATCTTTATTTACTAAGCCTAGATATCAATCATCAAAATGTATAAAATCAGAAAAATATGTGAAAAATTCTAAATCTTTATCATAAATTGAATATATAAAACTACCCTTGGAACTTACAATTATAATGCTATTATTTATAGTACTTTTTACATAATCAACATCAATATCTAATTTGATAGTTGATATTATTTTTGTATTATCTTTATATACAAATTTTTTATCTCATACTTCTATGTACAAATCCTTTCTTGTTCATTTAACTATATCTACTCTCAATTGGTCAGCTAATACTAGAGGAAAACTTCAGATTATATCCTCATTAAAAAATAAATCTAGACCATCTCATGATTGTTTAAAATAAGCTTTATAACTATTTTCTAGCCTGAAAACTCTGTAATTATTATTTTTTTCCTTTATTTCTTCTATTTTTTGAGTATTTGTTAATTCTGTTTCTACTATATTTCTTTTTATTAATTTTGGTTTGTTTTTTTCTTCTATTTCCTGTTCTTGTTTTTCTTTTTGTATAATTTGTTCTTCTCTAACTTTTTCTTGTTTATTTGGTATATATTTTAAATGATAATATATATATCCCGCTCATATAAATCAGATAATAATTAGTATTCAAAGTAATCTATTACTCATAGCGTAAATTTAAAAATATTAGCTATATATTAATCTCTTTCAATTTCATTGCAAAGTTTTTTCTTGATATTCAAAAAAAATCTTGTACTATTCTTTTAAACTCCTCCCACTGCGGGGCCCCCCTTTGAAAAAGGGAGAATTTAATATCTAAATTCCAATAAATGATAATAAACTGAAAAAATATAGCACTAAATATTTATAATAATATTAAATGAACAATTTCTAATCTAGAAAATAAACCAACTCTTTGAGCTATATTAGTATGAGATAATTCT
Organism: uncultured Candidatus Altimarinota bacterium; assembly: GCA_963979005.1. Classification (GTDB taxonomy): domain Bacteria; phylum Patescibacteriota; class Gracilibacteria; order BD1-5; family UBA6164; genus UBA6164. The sequence goes on from CAXBVF010000020.1 coordinate 11,360, forward strand.
TCAAGTATTAGATATATAAAACAAAAAAAGAAATGGGCTGAATATGTTGGTATAAATTTTAATCTAGTGAAATTTGAAGAAACTATAAGTGAAGTAGAATTATTAAAACAAATAAATGATTTTAACAATGATACTAATATAAGCTGATATATAGTTCAATTACCTCTTCCAAAACATATAAATGAAACTAATATAATTCACTCAATTTCTCCAGAAAAAGATGTAGATGGTTTTCATCCTATTAATCAATGAAAAATACTTATCTGAGATCATAGCGGATTAGTACCCTGTACACCTGCATGAATAATGGAAATATTTGATTCAGAATCTATTGATGTCGTTTGAAAAGTAATATGTGTAATTGGTAGAAGTAATATAGTTTGAAAACCTATTACTTCCCTATTAATAAATGCATGAGCAACAGTTATTAGCTGTAATAGTAAAACAAAAGATGTATCAAAATTCACAAAAGAAGCTGATATAGTAGTAGTTGCTACATGACAACCATGATTATTAAAAGAAGAAATGCTAAAATCTTGAAGCATTGTTATAGATGTTTGATTTACAGTAGTTGATTGAAAAATTCACTGAGATGCTGAAACTGAAAAAATAGATTCTGCGTGACACAATATTACACCAGTTCCAGGTTGAGTTTGAGCATTAACTGTTGCCTTACTTATGAAAAATACACTAAAGGCTCATACAAAATAAAAACAATAAAAAACTATTGACTTACACGCGTTTTTTAATAGAATATGTCTCGCAAGTTACAAGGATGTTTTTTGCGGGTATAGCTCAATTGGCTAGAGCATCTGCCTTCCAAGCAGAGGGTTGTGAGTTCGAGTCTCATTACCCGCTCCATTTAAAAATTTGCAATAAAAGTAGAAAGTACAAGTTTGCTACTCTCTACTTTTATTTATATACGGGTGTATAGCTCAGTTGGTTAGAGCGCACGACTGATAATCGTGAGGTCCCAAGTTCAACTCTTGGTACACCCACCATTAAATAAATAAAAAACTAAAGCTGTTTGTTTTTATTAAACAGCAGCTTTAATTTTTCGGAAACTGGCGCAATTGGTAGCGCACGCGTTTTGGGAACGCGGGGTTGTAAGTTCGAGTCTTGCGTTTCCGACCATTTGTTAAAATAAAAAAAAGACAACTTAATATTTATATTAAGTTGTCTTTTTTATTGATATATTTTCAATAGAGGTATAATGAAATAGAAAAATAACATTAACCTATATAAATATGAATAAACATGAAAAGATTAATTATATTGAATTTCCTTCTAAAGACATAGAAAAAACTAAAACATTTTTTCAATCAGTTTTTAACTGGATATTTAAGGATTATTGACCAGATTACATTGCTTTTAGTAATGAATGAATCGATGGATGATTTTTTAAAACGAATAATTTTTCAACAACTAATAATTGAAGCTGTCTAGTAGTATTTTATAGTGAAGATATATATTTAACACAATCAAAAATAATAAATGCATGAGGAAAAATAATAAAAAACCTTTTTGAATTTCCTTGAGGGTTTCGTTTTCATTTTTCTGATACAAATGATAATGAATATGCTGTATGGACAGATAAACAAATAAAAATATAGAAAAACATTATTATTTATTTACTATGAAACTCCCCAATCTCAGTTCTAATTTTATCTACGATGGTCGACCATTTGATAAACAAATAAAAAGACAACTTAATATTTATATTAGTTGTCTTTTTTATTTGCAAAATACAAAATAATCATATAATATATGTATATACATTGTAACTACACATATTATGACAACAACATTTCAAATAAGAGTAGATGAAGATTTAAAAAATGAATTTTTAATAGCCTCTAAAGATAAGTGACTTGATTGAAGTATGCTTATTAGATATTTTATGAAAAGTTTTACTAATAAACCAGAAATAGTTAATTTCGATATTAGGGATAGTTTTTTTGATTCAATGATGAATGATAGTCAAATAACTACTAAATTAGAAAAAATATCTAATAAACTTGATAAAATATGATTTTAATAAGTAAAACTTTTGAAAAATTATTAGAAAAAATCAAATCAGTTTGAATAAATGAAATTAAAATAGAAATAAATAAACATCAGTCTTGATTAGACAATTTTATAGAAATATGAAAACTAAAAAATAGAAAAGTTTTAAAATGATATTTACTTCATAAAAAAGTTAGATTATTAGTTTTATTTCAAGAAAAAAACTGAAATTATCTTCCCTTTTATATAGTAAGAAAAGAAACTAAGGATTGAAAAAATATAACTAAAGACTCTCTTAATATATTATCTTGAAAACTTGATAATATATTTGAAGATTTAGAAAATGAAGATTATAAAATTATTGATTAAATTTTTCAATCTCAGTTCTGACTTTATCTACGATGGTAGACCATTTGATAAACAAATAAAAAGACAACTTAATATTTATATTAGTTGTCTTTTTTATTTATAAATTTTTATAAACTTCTCACCTACTTCCAGCTTTAAAAAATGATATAGAAATAGTATTTTCTATTATTTCATATAAAAATCTATATTTTCAAATACGTAGTCAGTATGAATTTGGTAATCAGCTAATTAATCTAATATCCAAATCATTTTCATATGGATCGTTAACTAAAAATACTAATGCTTTTTCAAACTGATCAAGAATTATCTCTCACTTATGTTTTTCTAAAAATTTAAGTACTGGTTTTTCTAGTATTACTTTATACATACTATTTAAGTGATTTTAAAAAACTAAAGGCTTCTACTCAGTCTGTTCAATGAGAACTATTTTTATATGCATTAATATCTTCAACTGTTGCCTCTTCTTTTAAAAATGACATTTTTTTCAAATTATTATAAGTATCTATACTTAAAAATACTCAAACTGGTTTATTTTGAGAAAGAACAATTTTTGTTCATACATTATTTAAAGATTTTATAATGCTAGTTGTTTTATCTCTAACGTCTGAAATTGATACATATGAATCTGCTATTATCATAATAAATATATTATTAAGTAAAATTACCAATAAATTATATGTATTTTTACTAAAAAATCAAATATTTATCTTCAAATCTCTCAATCTCAGTTCTAATTTTGTCTACGATGGTCAAGCATTTTAAAAAAATAAAAAAGCTCTTAATTAAGAGCTTTTTTATTCTAATATTTTTATGTTTAATGAGAGCCACCTGAACTAAATAATTATATTCCAAATATTTTGTCCATAACACCCCCATCGCTATCTAAAATCTTTCTAAATATATCAGGAATTTCTTCTTTTTTTCTATCACTAATCTCATGTTCTTCTCTTATAGAATTTATAAATCATTCTATGTCTTCCTTTTGTAATCTTATGCTGAAATTTTCCTCAAATTCACAATAACTTAATGATGAATTTATAGCTGAATCATGTATTGTAGCTCATGTAGGATCAATAATAACAACTTCGCCTTTATCATTAGTACATCTTGATGCTTCTCTTAATATAGTTTCTACTAATTCTATATCTCATTTTTTTGATAATATATTAGTTAAAAGATATGATATTATAACAAGATCCGTTGATTCTGAGGCTATCGGAAGGCTTCATCATACTCATCATACAAACTTGATTTTATCTTTAACTCAAAAAAAGTTTCTCAAATGTTTCTTAAGATAGTCAATATCTAATCATGGCCTACTATCCTCTAGATTACTCAATGAGAGTTTAGCATTTCATATAATTGTATTATCCTTTCTTGCTCGATTTGGTATATGTTTTGGGTCTACACTAATATAATTAACATTAGGAAATCTATTTATTAGATCTGCTGCAATTGGAGATACTCATCATCATATATCTAATACAGTTTTATCATTTAAATCTTTTTCACGTAATCAAAGATGGGTTGACGTTTCCTCAGATTTATAAGTTCCAGCTAGTCCTACGATTTTTAAGTCTTCTTCTGCATTTTTTCAGTCAAAAGCATGAAAAACTAAATGTAATCATAAAACATGTTGTTCTGCTAATAATTTATCTAAAATTCAATATTTTTCCAGTATATCAAGCTTTACTTGTATAAATTTTTCATTATTCATTAAGCTATAAAAAAATTGTTTTCACTGTGTTCAGAAGTATTCATCTAAATGATAGTAATGTGGTTTAGTTTGTTTTTCTTCCATATTAAGAATTTTTGACAAAACATATGAAAAAAATAAATGTAGTTCTTTTTTTCATCTAAAAATTTCAAGATAATAATTTAAATCACTTCTTGATAAATCTCTTTCATTAAACTCAAGACAATCATTAGTATCTATCTGCTTTTCAACTATTTTTTTAGATAAGAGCTTTGTTTTATGTTTCTGACGTTCAATAGATTGTACAAAGTCTGCATCTTCATACAGTCCAGATGGTAGCTTTTTGATTCAATCCAAGGCCTCACTTCTATCTTCTTTAGGTAGATTACTTATATATCAAGCAGTCCTATCTCTAAATCCTGCATAATAAGATAGATCTTTTATCATACTAATCTTAATATTATTATATAATATACAGCATGTTATATAATAATATTAAATTATGTCAATAGTACTTTTTTATTTGACTTATATATAATAGGATTTATAATATACTTATTCTTAAATAAATCTATTATATTGAATAGATTTTTTATTATCAAAATATATATCAAATTATACAATATGGAAATAATTCATGATTACGAGGACAATTGATGACAAAGTGATGTATATAAAGATTGAGATAGAGTCATAAAAAAATATCTATGAATAACTGAATTTCAAGCGGTTACTTACGTACACATACAGTCTCTCCTTAATGAGAAAGAAGTGGAACTAGATATTGAACCACCTATAATGATTCAAAACGATGAGATTAAATGAATTAATGTCAGTTTTTCCTTTATTGATATTGAAAGTATCGCTAAGGAAAAAGGTGTCGTTACAATTAGTTGAGATTTTATAGACTGAAATACACTTAATTCCTTGCTTACATCATGATATATTAATAAAGAAGATATATACTCTATAAATATATTGAAAAATACTATTAATGAACACCTAGAAACAAGTTTTGGTTTTGATATGTCAACATGATATATTTGAAATCAAACACACACACTAAATATAAAGGTCTTGAGATATGATCCTAAATCAAAAAAGTTAATCTTAGTCGTTACAGATATTGCATGTGAAATAGCTGATTTTATTGATAATAA
>CAXBVF010000021.1:0-16408 GCA_963979005.1 uncultured Candidatus Altimarinota bacterium
ATCAACCATCATCAGGAGGAGTTGTTCATCAACCATCATCAGGAGGAGTTGTTCATCAACCATCATCAGGAGGAGTTGTTCAATTATCAGTAGTAGGTGTTCAAGTATAAGTTGATATTTCTCAATCATCATCATATAGAACATTTTTATTTTTTGTATCTATATCTTGATTTGTTTCTCATGTCTCTGGTGTAGAAGTTTCATTTTTTGATGTACTTGTATTATTTTGAGTATTGCTATTATTAGTTCACTCTGGACTATTATTTCAGGAATTATTTGTATTAGGATTTGTTATTAATGTTTTATTTAAATCTACATTCTGTCTTGGTTTTACGGTATCTGAATTATTTAGAGTAGCAAGTTCATTATTAGTTGTTTCAGAATTAGCTTCTATATTTTTATTGTTAGATGATTTATTACTAGAATTAACAGCTATATTTCATTCTTCATCAATAATTGTTCAGTTAGAGCTAAGCTCAGATAATTCCTCTTTTTCTATAGTAATATAATATCAAAAACCTCCGCCAGCAAGTACTATAAAAAGAGTAGATCATAATATAACATTTTTTAAGTTATCCTTTATAAAAAAGACTATTTCGTCTAACAAATCTTTAAACATAATTATCTAGTTAATATTTATAAATTATTTATAAATCAAATTAAAATCATCTATTTTTCATCATATAGAGTCTATTTCTAAAGCTGGTAAGCCATTAAATATTGCTGATCAGTCAGTATTATTTTCTTTCTGTATTCAGTTTATTGATAACTTAATATTATCTCATGAAATAGTAAATTCAATTTGGCTATTCAAGGCAATTGGATCTGCAACTATTAGTGGATACGGTCAAGTTTGTACTCATCAAACTGGATGTAGAATAGTATATCAAGCAGCATTTAATTCAACTCAATAAAAATTATTAGAATCAGTATAGTGACTAAAAATATTAATGTTTCATCCTCAAAAATCTACCGCCTCTAATGATACAGTTCTTTCATAAGACGTGATAGGTAATACTGGGACAGGAGTTAATGTTCATGCAGCTATATCCGTTTTACTTAATTGGTTACTAGATAATACATATGATGAATTAAGAATTGTTCCAGCTTTTTGCCATATTCAAAATGAATCACCAGTATGAGATCAAACTAATTCTGTACTATCTACTCATGTGAATGTATCAGTATATATACTTCAAGAATTTGGGTCTCTTACTAGGTATGCAACGTCAGATGATACAGTTAATTTATTAAATCATAAATTATCTAAACTCCCTATTTTGTATCATAGAGTATTAAAATCATATATAGTTTCTTCAAACTCAGCAACTCAATTTAATTGTTGATATGCAAGAGCTAATTTAGATATATAAAGATTGAACTTATTTAATGTATCAATACTACATTCATCATATAATTCTTGTATTTGAAATGTAGATCAAGTCGGTGCTGTTTCTAATTTTGAAATATAGTTTTGAGTTAAGTTTGGTCAGTTATCATAAACAAAGTTATAATTTCATAATGGATCTAACGCTCAACTAGAGGCTAAATTACTTACAAATAAACTCGGTACAGTAATTAGATAACAATTTGATCAATTAATAGCTTGTAAATCCTTTAACTCATAATTTCATGAAATATATGAAACAACTTCATCTGAAGTTAATGCGTGGGTTTGATTTACGAATTGTGCATCAGAGAAAAGACTTCATTCGAATACAGTTCAAAGTTGATATTTAGTTTTATTATTTGTAACTGAAAAATCATATTGATTTGAAAATAATGGGTCAAGAGGAGTTTTAGAAAGATTATCTAAATTATTTTTTGTTGAATCTCAAAAAGTTCATTGATGCCATAAAAGTCATCATGAATAGGTAACATCAGTAGATGAGCTAGGTAGTGGATATTTACCTGTATCAACCTCAAATACTCATAGAGATTGTTTTATGATTCATATATCTGTAACTCTAACGGAATTTCTAGAACTTTTTGAATAGTTTGCTAGTGATATGTATGCAATTGTTCATAGTATAGAAAGTATTGTAATTACTACTATTAATTCCACTAATGTAAAGGCCTTATTTTTGTGTTTCATAAATAAATGTAAATTATACATAATATAATGTAGCTTATTATATTATTTTAGCCATAAATTCCTATTTATTTTATAATAACAGCTTTACGAATTGAGTTTTTATCTTTTAATTAATTTATTTAATTCTACTGCTTACATAATTTACTAAAAATATCAGTTTATCTGAATCCAAATCATTAATAATTGTTTTAGATTCTATTATTAAATCGTCTAGATATTTTCTAGTTTTTTCTATTCACATAAAATGTACAAATCATTTTTTCTCACCTCACACACTTTTTCCTGTATCTTCAAATGTTCACTCCACGTCTAATAAATCATCTTTTATTTGAAATGCTAGTCATATTTTTTTTCAGAAATCAATGTATTTTTCCATATTATCAAATTTTTCTGAGATAATAATTCATCATACTATTGATGCCTCGATCAAAGCTCATGTTTTTTTATTATGTACGTCCATTATTTTTTCCAGACTATTACTATTAGAATTTTTTTCATAATATGAATCTAATACTTGTCATCATATCATTCAATAAAATCATACTGATCTTCAAAATAATCATAAAATCATTTTAATATCAATATTATCACTTAGGTTTGCTAATATTTCAAATGACATTGAATTCAATAGATCTCAAACTAATGTAGCATTCGTTTCTCAGTATTTTTTCCAAACAGTTAGTTCTCATCTTCTTAATTCGTCATTATCCATACAAGGTAGATCATCATGAACTAGGCTATATCAATGCATAAGTTCTAAAGATATACAGTGCATAATTATATCATCCTCTAATTTTAAATCATTAATATTTTTTCATGTAAATATAAGATAAAATTCTAATGCTAGGATAGATCTAATTCTTTTTCATCACTTAACTGAATAATAAACAGCTTCTTTAAATACTGTTAATCATTCACTAACGCTTCAGTTTGTAAAATATCAATCTAAATATTTAATGATACTCTCGTCTATTATTTTTTTGTAGTCATTATACCATTCTGGAAGCATAAAATTTATATGTTATGTATATTAAGTATTATTATTTACCAAAATTTCTTTTAGTATTTCAATAATAATCCATGCACTTAGAGAATTCCTTTTCATTAAATTCTGGCCAATTTTTCTCAGTGAAATAGTATTCACTATACTCTGAATCAAATAACATAAAACCAGAATGCCTAATGTCTCATCAAGTCCTAACTATTAATTCTGGCATAGGAAAATTCGCAGTATCTAAATATTTTCTGAACTCTTTCTTTGTTAGTATTTCAGGATTAATTCAAGCATCTAAAATTTTTTTAGTTGCTCTTACTATTTCATCCTGTCATCCATAAACAAGCGCTATCACTAAGGTTATTCAAGTATTATTCTTGGTTTTTTCTTTTACTCTTTCTAGGATAATTTGTGAATTTTTTGGTAGTTCAGATAGATTTCAAATTGTATCAAATCTAAGATTATCTTCTAACATTTCTCATAAAAAAGATTCTATATTGTTGATTAATTTTATTATTCATTCCACTTCTTTTTTTTCTCTTTTTTTGAGGTTATTTTCAGATAAAGCCCATAGTGTTAAGTACTTTATTCATTGTTTATCAGCTAGTTTGGTAATTTTAATTACATTATCTGCTCATGCCTTGTGTCAAGCTACAGATGGTAATAATTTAGACCTAGCCCATCTACGATTTCAGTCCATAATTATTCATAAATGACTTAATTGAGTATTAATATTTGACATTAATAGTATTTGTATGTTAATATATATATGAAGTAGTTAATTCAACACTTCAAATGTAGGCCGAGATGAAGCCGAGATATTGATAGATATATCTAAATTCATCTCTTTTTTTATGCTTAATTTAATATTAAATTATCTGGATTAGCTAATTCGTAGAATTTATCATGATTAATCATTAATTCATCATACTTTCATGACTCAACAATTTTTCCATTCTCTAGCATAAATATTTTATCTGCATTTTGAATAGTAGATAGTCTATGAGCTATAACTATTGATGTTCTTCACTTCATTAATTTATCTAATGCTTTTTGAATCAATTTTTCAGTTTTATTATCAAGTGCGCTAGTTGCTTCATCCAAAATCAATATTTTTGGATTTTTTAAAAATAATCTTGCAATTGAGAGTCTTTGTTTTTCTCATCAACTTAATTTTAGTCATCTTTCTCAAATTACCGTATTTAATCATTTTTCAAAATCAAGTACAAAATTAGCTTCTGCTTTTTTTAGTGCATTTTGTATTTCTTTTTTTGTAGCCTTTGGCTTTGCAAATAACAAATTATTTAATACTGTATCATTAAATAAACTTATATCTTGTGTTACAACTCAAATATGATTTCTAAGCGATTTTTTTGAAATATTTTTTATATTATTTCAGTCTATTAATATACTTCATGAATCAAGTTCCCAAAATTTTAATAATAAACTAATTAATGTAGATTTTCATGCTCACGTATTTCAAACAAATGCTATTTTTTCTCATGCATTAATTTTGAAAGATAGATTTTTAAATATTTTCTTTCATTTTATATATCAGAACTTTACTCAGCTATATTCAATAAATCATTTTAAATTTTTTACTGGCTTTCATGTTTTTATATCCTCTAACTCAAGATTATCAAATTCACTATGCAATTTTTTTATTGATGCCAGTTGTTTGTTTAACACTTCAAGTCTTCAGAAAATAAATCATAACGGGAAATAAATCCATCAAATATACGCAAAAAATAAAAACAAATTAGCAAAACTCAAAGATCAATTAATAACATAATATACTCAAAATCATAGAACCAGTATTCTCGATATCATAACTATGGTTGCTGTGTAAATATTTGCAATACTCCACAACTTAGATACCTGTAATTGCTCTCTATGTATACTAGAAAGTCTATTTTTTATATTTTTAATATATTTTGATTCTAGTGTTAAAGTTTTTGTTAACATAAATCAACTAAGCAAGTTTCAAATAGTTCAAAATACATTATCCCATTTGTTTGTAATTTTCATTTGAGTTGGTGTAACTTTATTCATGAAAAATATTCACATTCATAACATAATTGGAAGCATAACCAAAACAACTAGTGTCATTTTGAAATCAACGTATAATAATATAAAAATAATTATAAATATTCATGTTATGTTTTTTGTAAATTCACTGAAGAAAAAATGCATAAATTCAACATGATTATCAGTTCATCTATCTAATATTTTATAAATACTCCCTTGTTTTTTCGATAAGAAATCTGAATAATTCATTGAAATAACTATTTTTGTATACTTATTACATTCATCTACGTAGTTTTGTAGAGTAGATTTTCATACAAGATAATATCTATATATGTACTGAATAATTATAGAGAAAAGAATAAATATTCCCCAAAATATAATTAGTTTTGATGTGGCATTGAAGTCAAATTCTCATGTGATATAAAAATTTTCTATTTGTTTAATTATTTGAGTAAATATCAGAGGTTCTATTACTGTAATAAAGGAAACAAATATTCAAAAAAACAGTATAAAAATGAATTGTTTTTTTCATACTGTCCCTATATAACTTCTTAATATATTTCTTATTGTTTCTATCATTTAACTAGTTTATACAACTATTTTATCTTCTGGGTTTACAACTGCTTTTTTATATACAGTCAATTTCTTGTTTCTGTTTACTATATAGAGAATCGGTGAAGCAATAAATATTGAACTATATGTACCGACAAGAGTACCAAACATCATCACTAATATAAATCAAGATATCGTTTCTGGTCAGAATAAGAATATACTCATTAGTACAAATAATAGTGTTAAACTAGTATAAATACTTCTTCTAAGAGTTTCATTAACAGAAATATTGATTATTTCTGAAAGCTTTTTTTCGTCCTTTCAAGTCTTTCCAGCGTATTTTTTTAGATTACTCCTAATTCTATCAAAAACTACAATAGTATCATTTATAGAATATCAAAGAATAGTTAATAGAGCAGTTATGAAAAATGTATCAATTTGAAATTCAGGAAAGAACATAGATATAAAAATGTATGCTCAACTAGATATTATAACATCATGGAACAAGGTAATAATAGTAATCATTGAAAATGATAACACTGAAATACCTGATACAACTCATGAAAAAGCAAATGTAACATAGAAAGTAATTGCAACTATTGCTAAAATTAGTGTAATAAATGCGGTATCTTTTATATAATCACCAAAACTCTTTCCAATATTAATATATTTGGTTTCAACAACCGTATCATCTTCTCATTTTATTGCATCAAATACTTTTGACTTGAATGATATTTTTAATTCTTCTAATTGTTTTTCTTCTATATTATTGTAAAATCAAACTACAACAGCTACTGTTTTTTCTCAGGTTATTCAATATACGTTAATATTATTAATTACTATTTCATTATTATTAAGAAATAGTTTTCTTTCAGATTCTAATTTTTCTTTTATAGAATCAATGTTAATTGATGTTTCATAATCATACTCCATTTGAATACCTCATGTCATATCGATACCAAGATTTAATTTAGGTATTAATAATAATAGAATTGATAGAAAAAATAGAACTCAAGATATAGCTAAATATATATACTTATTTTTTAAAACGTCCATATGATAATTATAATAAATAAATGTCTTTAAAAGTATTGTATTAAAAAAGAAAAAAAAGCAAGAGAAAGAGAAAAAAGAAAAAAATATTATAAATAAAGAAATAATATTTAAACTTGTAATATTAATAAAAAATTATAGTATTTTTATTATAATTTTTAGATAAAGATAATGCTTAAAAGAACAATTAAAAAAATAATAAAAACTATATTTCAAATATTGAATGTAATTTTGATATGACTAACTCTTATATTAGCATTAATATCTATATTTAAAAAAGAGTGGATAGAACAATTTATTGAGTGGATGAAAATTCTAATCGAATGAATGTGATTATGGAATTATATAATAGCATGACTTAGTAGTATTATTGAATGATTCCCTGTCTTGTGAGTTGTGGTGCCGTGACAAAATATACTTTTAATAGTATGATGATTCTTTTGAAATATAAGTTCTACAAATCTTATATTTGTAATAATGATTGCTTCAATATGAGCTGTTATATGAAATTATATTTGATATCTGCTTTGAACAATTTACTGAGATAGTTTCTTTAAAAAATATTGAAATTGGTTTTGAATTTGATTAACCGAAGTAAGGTATATTAAAAAATGAATAGATAAATGGTGAGCGTGGTGAATAATAGTCTGAAAATTTCACCCCATGACTAGAGCATTTCTACCATTTATAGCTGGTAGCATGTGAATGCATAGTATGAAGTTTATGATTTATAATGTAATTGGTTCAATTATTCGGGCCACTACAATTATATTACTATGAGTATTATTTGTTGAATATTATAAAATTATACTTGAATATATCTGAACTATAATGCTATCTATATTTGCTCTTGTAGGAATTTATATTTACAAATACAAAAAAAAGGAATTTATGCAATACCTGCATGAAAAAAATAAAGAATTAGATGAATTAAATAATATAAATAAAAATGTTAACTAAAATACCAAAAGAATTAAAGGAAAGATTAAAAGAGATCTACTCAAAAGAAGAATTAAAAATTATTGAGTCAGGATTTAAATGTGAATATAGAAAAACAAGTTTCAGAATAAATACTCTAAAAACAACAACTAAGGAAGTTTTAGAAGTATTAAAACAAGAAAATGTAGATGTAGAAAAAGTGTCATTTTTAAAAAATTGATATATTTTAACAAGCTGAAGAGAAAAAGATTTATGGGACTTAGATTTATATAAACAATGAAAAATATATATTCAATCTATTTCTAGTCAATTGCCTGTTGATTTACTTGATATTGAAGATTTTCATAAAGTTTTGGATATAACAGCTGCTCCTGGATGAAAAACCTCTCAGGTTTCTGCTTTATTAAAAAATACTTGAGAAGTGGTAGCGAATGATAACAATCAAATAAGAATAGATAAACTTAATTTCACTTTAAACAAGCAGTGATCTAAAAATGTTAAGGTTATAAAAACTGACGCAAGACTTATTGGAGAAAAAAATGAAGAATATTCAGAGTATTTTAATCATATAATTGCGGATTTACCATGTAGTGCAGAGTGAAAAATAAATATCAATAAAGAAAAAACTTACTGATATTGGAATTTATGAGTGATTAAAAAGAATTTTAGATTACAAAAGGAAATACTAAATTCAATAATTCCATTATTAAAAACATGAGGAACTCTAATGTATTCAACTTGCACATTAGCACCTGAAGAAAATGAAGCTGTTGTTCATATGATTCTATCTAATTATCCAGAATTACAGACTCAAGACATAGACATAGATTATAGCAATTATAAAGAGTGAATATCTTGATTTTGAAAACATGTATATAGAAGAGATGTAAAGAAATCACTAAGAATTCTTCCAAGTGATGAAGCAGAATGATTTTTTATAGCAAAATTTAGGAAAATAAAAAAAGATTAGAATAGTTCTAATCTTTTTCTTTTTGATAAAATTCCGTATATGTAAGCTCTCTTCTATTTAAATATTTGCTTAAATCTAGTCCTAAATATCTAATATGCCAATTTTCTCTCGGGTATCAATCTATTTCTACTCATTTTTGATATGATAAATGAAATCAATATTTATGTGCATTAATTGCCAACCATGCAAAATATTCATCGTAATCATGTCTATCTGATTGTGCATTTATTACATCCAGAGCATATCAGGTTTGATGTTCTGAGTGTCAAGGCATAGCTACATAATCCTTTTTATTTTGAGTAACATCTTTCAATACTGTATATTGCCTACAAAAGTCCCTATATGCACTTTGAATATACATATTCATTCAAAATTTATGGAAAAAAGCATTTCATAAATTATTTATTGGATTTAATACTTCAGAATTTATAGAACGCCTTCCTTCATCTAAAATAATATGAACAACATCAACTATATGCTCTCATTCGAGTAAAACTAATCATGATGGTGTATATTCTATATCATTAAATCTATCATTTGGTCATACATACTTATGGAATGAATCATCGCTATTAAAATCTAATTTTGTCATACTTTCTATTTAATAATCATCCAAATAAATATTCAAATAATGGCTAGCCATAGGTTTGTAATATTAGATACTAATATATTAATAAATGCATCTAGAGTTTTATTTCTCTTTAATAAAGCTAATACAGATTTAAATTCTGGCCAACTTGTAAGTGTAGCTAGCACTAAGAATCAAATTAATCATTTTGGCGCTAGTGATGCATCTGCTGTAAAACTAACAATTGGATCTAAAAAATATCAACTAATAAGTAGTATAATTAATCACAATGGCAAATAAAGCTTATTTGATTTCTCCGGCATTTCTATAATTTCTTCATGTACAAATTTTCTATTAAATAAATAGATACTTATTACAAGTGATAAGAATAACCAATAAATATAATAATTTTCAGGTATTTTAAAGAATATTATAGCTAAAAAAGCTGTAATAATAAATGATACACTAAAAAAAAATTTATAATTAAAATTTTTTAATTTCAATAATAATCAAGTAATTAGCAATGCGCTAAAAAGTAACAAAGGATTCATTAAGTTAGATCATAGTGGTGTACTAGCTGCAAACAAGATATTTCATCAAATCAAACCTACAATTAATACTAGAGCTTCAGGTCAATTAGTAATGAATCATGTAATTTTTCAAACTCATTTTACATTTTTTAATGCTGATAATATTAATTCAATACTAAATCAAACAAAAAACATTAATACAATTATTCCTGAAGCTCATAAAAAAGATTCGTCGATATTTCATCACATAATAATTGCAGATCAGATGAAAAAAAGCAAAGTTATTCACCATATAATGAAATCTAGTTTTTGTAAAGAATCAAAAAACAACTTTTTCATAGAATTTTAATTGTTAAATTTAAATAAAATTACATCACCATCATTCACAATATAGTCTTTTCATTGTAAAGCTACTTTTCAATTATCTCTTGCTCATGACCATCAAGTGAATTCTACTATATCAGCCCAGTTTACTACATCAGCCTTTATGAATCATTTTTCAAAATCTGTATGAATTACTCAAGCAGCTTGAGGTGCTGAGTCTCATTTATGAATAGTCCATGCCCTTACTTCTTGTACTCATGCTGTGAAATAATACATAAGTCATAATGCATCATATGAAGCTTTTATTAGATCATCTAATCAAGTAGTTTTTAGTCACATTTCAGTTAGAAATTCTGTTTTTTCTTCTAATGACATTTCTATCATATCTTCCTCTAATTTTGCGCATATAGCTACTACTTTTTGATCAGTTCATACTCATAATATATCTTGTAGTTCCGAGTCTTTAATATCCATCATTTCTTCTGAAACATTACATGCGTATACAAATTCTTTATTTGTTAATAAATGTAAATCATAAATTGCTTCTAGTTCTTCTTCATCAAGTCACATATTATGAACTAATATTCATTTATTTAATTCTCATTCCATTTTTGTATATACTGATATAGCAAATGCAATATCTTTATCTGATCTTGCTTTTTTTCAATCACTAGTGATTCTTTTAGCTACAGTTTCTATATCAGCCATTATTAGTTCTGCATTTATTATTTCAATATCAGATTTAGGATCAACTTTTCAATTTACATGAATTATATCATCATTTTCAAATATTCTTACTACTTGTAATATTGCATCTGCTTCTCTAATATTAGCAAGAAATTTATTACCTAATCATTCCCCTTTTGATGCTCATTCAACTATCCCCGCTATATCAATAAATTCACAACTAGCTGGAATTACTTTTTCTCACTTTACAGCTTCTCTTATTTTTTCTAATCTCTCATCATTTACATTCACTATTCAAACATTTGGTTCAATAGTACAAAATGGGAAATTCTGTGCATCTGCTGAATAATTTTTTGTAAGCGCATTAAATAGAGTAGATTTTCAAACATTTGGTAATCATACGATTCAAATTTTCATATTTTTAATTTATGTATTAATTTTGAGAATTATATAGAAAAGTTTATTTTAAGCAAAAAAAAGAAGTATAATTACTTCTTTTTTTTATCATAATATATTTTAAATGGCAGTTTTAGTTCTTTAATTTTTTCTGCTATTCATGAATTTCTAATTTGATTACGACCTAAATATCATGATTGATGTCTGTTTGTATTTCATATCACTGTATATATCAGATATCAATCTTTATTTATATAAATAAAAGCTACATAATTATTAACCAAATCTATAAAATAATTTCAGTTATTTATAATTTCTCAACCAGATAATTCCACATTATTTCATTCATATTTAATACTAGACTCAGTAAGAAACATTATATTTTCAGGAGATAATCCATTTTCTAGTTGCTCTTCAGTACTACTTTTTCCAGCATTCAAAATAGTAAAGTCAACTTCTCATTTAGTTCAGTCTTGAGTTAAAAATATTTTTATTGCTGATATTCCTCAAATTTCAGATATAATATCTGGTGCATCAAATTCAAATTCCTCATAGGCCTCGTTAAATTCTTCTGAATTAAATAAGGTTCTTAGTTTCTCTAAAATATCATTAGTAGTAAATCATGTAGTTAAGTATGATAGTAATTGGTTAACATACGGTAATGTCTTGTAGTACGGATTGTTATTCTTTAGGTATTCTTCATAATTATCATTATAACTAAATCAAGGATTTCATTGTATAAATAATGTATCTCTATATTTTTCTTTAACATCCTTAAATAAATCATTCCAATAATTAGTTGTAGATTGAATAGATTTGATTTGTTGCTTATTAAAATTTACTCAACTTTCCATATATATATATTTTTAAAATTTAATGAAGTTATTATTAATAAAATAAGATATAAGTCAAATAATTATTTTTCAAACTGTATTGCAGCTTTTATTAGTCATAAAAAAAGTGGGTGTGGATTTTCTAAGCTAGATTTGAATTCTGGATGTGCTTGAGTAGCTATAAAATATGGATGATTTTCTAATTCTATAAATTCAACAAGTTTATCATCTGGTGATTTTCATGATAATACTAATCATCATTTTTCTAATGTTGAGTGATAGTCTGGATTGACTTCATATCTATGTCTATGTCTTTCTGAAATTTTTGTTGTACCATACAATTTACTTGCTAATGATCATTTTATTAATATTGCATCATAGGCTCATAATCTCATTGTTCATCACTTATTTTTTATATTTTTTTGATCATTCATTATATCTATTACTTTTGATTCTAGTTTATTTTCAAACTCTGAAGAACCAGCTTTTTTAAGCTTACATACGTTCCTTGCGTATTCGATTACAGCTACCTGCATTCATAGACATATTCATAAAAATGGTACATTAAATTTACGTGCAAAAGTAACAGCATTAATCATTCATTCAATTCATCTTGGTCCAAATCAGCCTGGGATCAAAATAGCATTTAATTTTTCTTCTTCTACAAATCTTTTTAGTTTTGATTCATAGGAATCATTTTGTAAAAGCTCTGAATCTATCCAATTTATATTTACTTTTATAGCATTTCTTGCTCATGCATGAATTATTGCTTCTGTGATTGACTTATATGTGTCTTGAAACTCGGTATACTTTCATACTATTCAAATAGTTATATTTTTAATTGGATTTGATATTCACGAAACTAATTCATTCCAATCGTCCATCTTGGAAATATTATCTTTATATCAAAAATATTTTAATATTTTTTTATCTACATCTTGATCTTTAAGTTTTTTTGGAACTTCGTAGATAGTACTAACATCTCTTCACTCTATTATATTTTCGCTATCTATATCACAAAGCATAGAAATTTTATCAATCAATTTTGATGAAATATCTTCGCTTGTTCTACAAATTAACATATTAGATTGTATTCAATACTCTCTTAATTTAACTATTGTATGTTGAATAGGTTTAGTTTTTATTTCTCAAGAAAAATCTAATTTCAATAAAAGTGCCACATGTACATAAAATACATTTTCTTGTCACAAATCTCTTTTGAATTGTCTTATTGCTTCTAAAAAAGGTAAACTTTCTATATCTCATACGGTTCATCAAACCTCTATAATTGTTATATCATGTTCTTTTGCAACTAGTGAAATATTATCTTTTATTTCATTTGTAATATGCGGGATTATTTGCACAGTTTGTCATAGATATTCTCAAGCCCTCTCCTTGTTTATAACATTTTGGTATACTTTTCAAGTTGTTATATTACTTTGTTTACTCAAAGACTTTCATAAAAATCTTTCATAATTTCATAAATCTAGGTCTGTTTCTCAACCGTCTTTAGTTACAAAAACTTCTCAGTGTTCATAAGGGCTCATAGTACCTGCATCGACCTGTAAGTATGGATCCATTTTTACAACTCAAATATTTAATCATGAGTTCTGTAATAATTTAGCAATACTAGCTGTACTAATTCATTTTCATAAACCTGAAACCGTTCAACCTGTTACAAATATTAATTTCATTTTTTAAAAAATTATCTAACAAAAAATAGGGGCAAACCCCTATATACTTTAATTAATTCATCTATTTCTGAACATATACATAATATAATCTACTTCCTGTTGTCTTTTTACTTCAAATATTTCAAAGCAAATTGCTAATTCAATTTCTGAATATTCTCTTCTTCTAGTTGCCTCTAAATAAACCTCTTCACAATATCTATTAATTTCATTGTCAATAAGTTTAAGTTCATCTGAACTTGGAGAGCTAATAAACGCTTCTATGCTTTCTCAATAATACTCATTATAAAAATAAGCGTTTGTTGTTCAAATATTGAATATTACTAATAAGATTACTGTAGATATTATTTTTTTAATCATTATATATTTAAAAGATTTAATATATTTTTAGTATATGAAAATCTAATATTTTGGCAACAAAAAAAGTAAGAAAATTCTTACTTTTTTGATAATACATATTCCTTAAATACTTTTTTATATTTTTCATCTATTTTTCCATAAAAATAATCTAAATATTTCTTACTAGGACTGTTTTTATTTCTCAATAATATAGATTTGATTTTTAATCTAAAATCTTTATAGGTATTAAGTTGCTTATATATATCTAGTTTCGAAGTCTTATAAATATAATCTTCTGTAATTTTATCTATTCTATTATAAACTAATTGAGCTGAACTTATATATTCGCTTCCATCAGATAATGATTTAGGCTCATCATTAATAACAGTATTATTAGTAGGTTCTGGATTATTTCATAAACAATTTTCTTTATTTTCAGAAGTATCTACACATTTATTTATTGATTTTGCTAGGATTGACATTAATCATGGTTTTAAATCTGATAAATCAAAATTATCAAATTTAATATTTGTTCATCTGATATTTCAGTTTACTATATCTATACTAATACTATAATTTCAACTCTCATGAAATATAGATTTTTTAACGAGACTAAACTTATAATCATTCCATTGTTTATCAATAAAAATATTTTCAAAACTAATGTAACCATCTTTTGAAGCAAGTGATTCAGATATAAGCAAATCATCAATTTTTAAAGCAAATAATCACAATTCCTCATTATTAAAATTATTTATTTTAAATTTAAGTTTACTTAAATTTACATCACTAATTCTATTGTTCAAATTAAATTCATATATTAATTCATCTGTATAAATCGCATCCACATATAAACTATTAAGTTCTGAATCTATATTTTCAAAACTAATAGAAGGATTTAAATTATCTACTATGAAAATTTTAGCAGCTGCAGAGCTTTGTCATCAACTTGTTAATATATTAAATGAATGCTCTCATTCAGTAAAGTTACTTGGAATAACAAATGAAGATTCTACTGAAGTATTAAAGTTTAGATTTAATTCTTGTCATCATAGTTCAATTATATCATTTTTATGAAATCATCTTCAATTTATTTTAACTGTTGATCATGGAGTAAATAATTTATATTTAGATTCAGAAACTATCTCATTTATAATTCATGCTCCATCTAACTTCCCTCATTCTACATCAATTCATTTAAAATTAAGTGAAGATGTTAATCAATTTTTTGTAATATTTACTGAAGAGCTAGAATCTATATTATAATCAATGAATAATTTTCACTCTATAGTATCATTGTTTATTTCTAAATCATATTTATCTTTATCACTAGTAACAAGATTTGAAAAGCTAATACTTGAGTCAGCTAAATTATCTCAATTAATTTTAAATCTCGTTAAATATTTTAAATCTCAATAAAAATTAATATCATAAATTATAGGTGATTTACCGAAACTTATATCAAATTTTTTATTAGAAGATTTATAACTTGTTCATCTTCATACGGAAAAGACTCATTCTAAAACAGAACTATTTATTTTTACAATACAGCTAGTGGATAAACAAGAATAAGGGGCTAAAGGTCAATTATTGAAATAAATTATGTCCTCATCTCTGTCAAAATCTGTTAGTCAAATTCTAAATGATCTTAAATCATTTGTAACAGTTAATGGTGTTATTAAAGTAATTTGAGGAGTTTTAACTTCATGATAATAATTAATAATATTACTATGTGTACCATTAATATCTATATAAATATAATTATTTCATATATCTAAATCATATTCTTCCAAAACTATTCTATCATCTTCTGATGAAATAACAGATATTTCTTTATTATTAGAATACACTTTAAAATTAGGGATTTTTGATCAAAATAGTTCTCAAACTAAATGAAGATTTTTTTCATATGTAATCTTCCCATCTTTTTCTAATTTAGTTCAGCTTAGATTAATTCTTTCAATATTTGGTTTCTTTCATACAATATCTAGTTCAAGTATATTAGATTTTATACCATTTGAATTTATAAATATTTCAGTTAATCAATATGTATCAGGAATAGTAAATGTGATAGTTCATTTTTCTTCATCATATTGAAAATCAGTAATTTTATAATCTCATAATTGTATATATGATCTAGAAAAATAATCTAAATTTGATCAATAAATTGTTATTTTTTCTCACTTTTTAAATCAGTTTTCAGATGATATATAATCAATATATGGTGTATTAAAATCAGTAAAAAACAAGTTTGATTTTAAATTATTAGAAGTTACATAAATATTTGAGTCACTTGCATTTTCAGGAACATCTCATGTAATTATAACAGTTGAAACCTGAGAATTTGATATACTAATTCATGATTCTAAATATACCGATACTCAACCTACAAAATTCGATCAAGTAATT
>CAXBVF010000022.1:0-16122 GCA_963979005.1 uncultured Candidatus Altimarinota bacterium
CCAAGAACTCGAACTTATAAGTCAAGAAATATCATAAACTTCTAAACTATCTAAACATTCATTTGGAATAGCTTTAATTGATGAAGTTAATTCTAATTCAGTTTGAATTATAAATAATCAAAATAATTCACTCTCTATTGTTCAAGTAATTATTCACCTCTTTCACAAGTCATAATCAGCCGATAAACTATCTTCTAAATCTAATCTTCATAAAACTGACCATTTATCATTTGCTAGAGGATCAGTACTATTTGTATCCCAATTATCTCATCCAGGAAAAAAATTATTTAATGCAAAGACAAATCATATTCACAAAAAAAATAGTGTGATAAATAATGTAAAATTTCTCTTTTTCAAAACGCATTTATATTAACAAATAGTATTTAAGTTATTATATAAGTTTTATGAATTTATTCAATTAAAAAAAAGACTATTTTTTACAAAAAATAGTCTTTTTTTTATTAACTAATTAGAAGTCAAAACCTTTTGGTGGATCAATTTGAATATTAGAATTATATTTAATTAAAAATGAAAAATCATTTTCTGAATTACAAGTATTATCTACTTTTCTAACATAGTTTAAATCATAAGTTTCAGCTAAATCAAAACTATTAGTAATTTGTCATCAAGGTAATAAGTATTCACTATTAGCAAGCACAGCTCACCCTATGGTATTTCTAGTAAACAAACTACCATCAAATATTAATTGCTTATTTAAATCTAAATCTGAATAAGTAAATCAATTAGAATCTGAGCTTCTAAAAGTACCATCAGAATAAATTACAGCATTAATATATTCAACATTATTATTAACATATATATTTCATGAATTATTATAGTCAGATATTACAGAATAATTATCTTGTAAAACCATAATTCATAATTTATTATTTGAGAAATTGATATCTCAATCAATAATAACATTTCAATTTTTTACAATTAATGTTTCATATCATAAATCATCTCCAGAAATTGTAGTATTTCATTCTACATATTTAATTCAATTAACTATAGTATTATTAATCCTTCATCTGGTTAATATATAAGCATTTTTTCTTATTTCAGATCTAAGATTTCATTTTGATAAATCAGAAAAATTTTCATCTTGTCATGTAATATTAGATTTTCATTCTCATTGTAAATTTCATATAACTTTTAATCATAAACTTTTAATATTACATCAACTTATTCAGAAATCATCTAAATAATATTTAATATTCTTTCATCATAATATATAAGAAATTATGACATTATTCGAATACAGTTCAGCTGATCATAATACATTATCATTAGCTCCTATGTTTCAAATAAATCAAACATAATTAGATATAAGTGATCAAAAATTATTATCAATATTTAAAAAAGTATTCCAAAAGTGTCAGCTTGTAATATTAGTAATAGTAGTTTCAGAAATATTCAAATTTCAATTTGATAATAAAATATTTTTATTATCAACTTTTGATAGTTCGATTTTATATTTTTGATCTTTTCAAATTTCTGGATTATCTCATCACTCATCTAATACTAAAGATCACTCAATTGGTTTTTTAAATTCATTTATATTATTATTTTTTTCAGTTTTAATAATACTAGTTGTAGTCGCGTTATCTACATAAGTAAATCCCCAGTTATTCATTAGGATCTTAAATCTTTGAGTGAATAATCACGGAGCCAATGATTTAACTTTAAAAAATATATCTCATGAAGCATTAGAAACACTATTAGCTAATGATATCAATAAAGCTATATCTCCAGAAGTAGTACTTAACATGCTTTCATAAATAATTTCACTAGAAATATCAAAATCAAATGCTAATAAATCTACTTCTTTATTATAAATTTTATTACCATATTTATCACTTAAAGTTAATGTATATTCATATTCGTCATCATTATTTGCAACTTTATCAGAATTAGACAAAGAGACTATTTCAGATTTATCAGTATCTAAATCTCAAGGATAAATAGTTATTAATTCATTTATTTCGTTTATATTTCATACATTATCAATCGCACAAATATATAAAGTAGATGTTCATGAAATAGTACGATTAATAGAATCTCCATCATTTACTGAAGTTCATATAATATTTAATCAATCTACACAAGAACTTCACCATTTATAACTAGCATTATTCAATCAACTTAGAGTATCTGAAACATTAATTGTTATCTTATCTACATCATTTGCTTTAAATGTAAAAAGTCATGATAAATTTATTTCTGGCATAATATTATCAATCTTACTTATTTGAAAATGTTGAGTTAATGTATTTCAGGCTAAATCTTCAATTAATAAACTAACATCGTCTACATTAGTTGTCGATACTCATGTTACTTTAGATATAAGACATCAACTTCATCATAAATCATCTAGACACTCTAGAAAATAAGTTCTTTGATCAGAAACCCAAGGTTCATCAATATCAGAAAAATCACTTGTAGATGAATCTGTTTGAACAGATACACATTTACTGTTTCAAGAATTATCAAAAACACATTTATTAGAACTAGTTCATAATTGAATATAATGTACAATTTCTCAAGCATTTACACATCAACTTCATCAACTTTCATCACTACAACTAATTCATATTTTTTGTTTTCAATCAATTATCTCAGTATATTTATTAATAGCAATTGTCGGTTTTGTTTTATCAATATTTGATATATTATAATTTTTCACCAAAATATTACCAGCAGAATCCTCTATAGATAAACTTCAACTACATCCTCATTCAGTTTCACATAAAAAAGTAGGATTTGCTTCTCATACTAACCAATCTTGATTCCATGTTTCATTTCAAAACACCGTAGCACTTCAATTCAAAGTAACGCTTTTATTTGAATTAACCCATGTAGAATTATTTGGAGAATAAGATAAAGTTCAAGTAGGCAGAGTTTTATTAATTTTCCACACCTGAAAATCCTTCGTTAAAATTCTTCAATAATTATCAGTGATACTTAAACTTCAAACGGTATTTTCTGTTATCATAATATCTGAAAATGTATTTGCATCACACGCCGTACTCGTACATAATAAACGAACATTAATATCATTGTTAATAAAATTATTAACAGAAAATTCTCAATATACTCAACCAGGAACAGGTGATCAAACAATAGCCTCATTTGTTATATTAATTGGATTTCAAAATTCTTGCTCTATAAAATAAAGTTCACCTGATAATTCTGGTAATACCTCTAAACAATTCTCTTCAACCAAGTTACATGATGCCACAAATCACTTAACCTCAACTTCGTCATACCACACACATGTATCATTGTTTCAAGTAGTTCAATCACATGTAGATTCAACAGAAGATTTTCATCAATCACAAATTCCTGTATTATTAATTAATGGACATTCATAAACAGCATTAACTGAAGCAACAGTTAATAAATAAAAAGAAAATAGTAATAAAAATTTCTTCATAATAAATTATTATAATATACTATATATATAATAGCATAAATAATAGCAAATAACAAAAAAAGGATTACTAAATTAATCCTTTTTTTATATTATTCAAAACCTCAACCTGAAACAGCTGGCACAGTAACATCAGTAAATTCTTCTGAACAAGTTGAATTCACTGAGTATGTTGATCTAGATTCTGATCAAGAAGTTCAACAAAAATAATAATCTCATCTAACATATCTAGTAGTTTTAACTCAACTACATGTTCTTTTTCAATCAATCCAATCTGTACAATTATTTTTATCAATAGAACAAGAAGAACTTGATGTGTAATTATAACAAAAATAATCATCATTAGCTAATGTAAAATAAGCTCAAGTTCAAATAACAATTAATCATGCAACAATTGAAGAAATAATAATATTTTTCTTTTTCATATTTTTTATTATTTAAATATATAAACTAATCAACATTATAATAAAGGGATTCTTTTAATCAACTTTTATTTAATAATTTTATACCATTATTTTCCCATAATCATTTTGTTCTATTAAGAACCCACCAAGGAGCAAATCATGAGATTCATCTCTCTCATAAAAAAGTATTATCAATAGGATATCATTCTTCTTTTGATTTTTCTAATATCATGTCTAATTGATTTTCTGTTAATATAGAAGTTCAGATTTGTAGATTATTTAACATGAATTCTATATCAGAATACTGTCTAGTAATTATTGGATTTTTCTTAGAAATAAATAATTCATTTCATTCTAAATCCTTAAGTGATAAATATGTCATTCAATTAGTTATCATCATATCTCAAACATATCAATATATTTCATCAAAACTATCTAAAGATAAAAAATTATCCATTCATGGTGTAACTCTATTGAATTCAAATATTTCTGCATAAAAATCATCATTGTATACTCTACCATCATTGTCTAATAACACTCATTTTTTAAATTCAAATTCATTTCACAAGCTAGATTTTACTATTAACTTATCAGCTTTATTCATCTCCTCAATATTGACTAATTTGCTAGTATCTGACTTATGTAAAGAGAAATTGATATCACTAGATGATTGCTCATCAGAATCAAAAATAATATAAACACCATTATATCAATCAGAAAGATTATCAAAAGATCATCTTAATCTCAATCTAGTTAATGGGTAAGCATCAAACTCTAAGCTATATTCTCATTTTTCATTTGTAAATGCAAAAGCATTATCATAGTTCAAAATTTCCACCTTAGCTCATTCTAAAGCATTTCATAAATTAAATACCCTTCATTCAATTTTATATTTAATTGCTTCAATACCTATTTCACTTTTTAAGTTAAGTGATTTTTTGTACTCTCAACTGAAATCATATAAATATGATAATTGCTGCTTATCATCGTTTGTTTTATTCTCTTTTGATTCAAGTCTATTTTTTGTTTCTAGAAAAGATTCTCACTTAAATGGTAATAAAAGATTATTATGTAATTGCATATTAGATGAAAGTTCATCTTCCTCTAATAATCTAACTCATGATCTAAAGTCATTGGCTTCTCAAAGTATGTATTTATCAATTTTATATGAATTATATATGTCCATAATTGCTTGATTTTTTACATTTTTGTCTACTATCTTGTCTATATTGAATATAAATTCCTTATTAAATCTAGTGACTATATATCAATTATCTGTATAAACATTTATATAAAAATTTTCCTCTAATAAATCAACATTTAATACAACTCAAGATCAGTTAACAAAATAAGTTAAAAATTCATTTACTGATTCATAATTATTTGGATCTATTTCATTAAATGATATATCAATTTGTTTATCAGACTCACTTATAATATTTTCATTATTTAGTAATCAAGATGAGGAATTTATTCAATTAATTATATCTGTATTTAAAATATTACCTGTATTTCAGAGAATAAAATATAATACTGTTGCAAGCAATAATATCACTGTGGTTAATATGTAAATATATTTATTCTTCATAAATTTAATTTAATTAATAATTCTTTTTAGTTTACATAAATAAACAATTAACACAAAAAAAATACTCCTAAAAAGAGTATTTTAAATTGACATATATTTAAACTATTTTTTAATTCAAATAAACTTTTCTTTTGAGTCCATTGTATCAGATAAAAGTATAAGTAAAATTCTAGAAATCCACATTACTGAAAATAAAGAAACAATTATTCATATAGCAAGCATTAATCAGAATCCTTTAATTAGATTAACACCAAATATAAATAAAATCAACGCAACTATAAATCATGTAACATTTGAATCCCATATAGCTGACCAAGATTTTTTAAATCATATAGTTGTCGCTTCTTGTATATTTTTTCATGATTTTAATTCATCTTTTATTCTTTCAAAAATAAGAATATTAGCATCAATTGCCATACCTACAGAAAGAATTAATCATGCGATTGATGCAAGTGTTAATACTATTCATAATGACTTAATAATAGTTAATATCAAAGCTATATACATAAGTAATGCGACTGCTGACATAAATCAAGCTAATCTATAAACTAATATTAAAAATACAAGTATTAATAAAAATCATGATATTCAAGCAAATATAAGTTTTTCTAAAGAAGATGCTCATAATTTTGAATCAATAGTTTTTTCTGATGTAAGATATATTGGAGCTGGAACAACTCATGTATTAATGTCTTGAGCTAATAATCTAGCTTCTTCAGGAGTATAACTTCATGTAATTACAGCCTTACCTCAAAGAATAGGTTCATTAATATTTGGAGCAGTCAATAATTCTCAACCTACAAATATAGCCATTTGTTGACCAACTAATCTAGTAGATAATTCTCAGAATATCTTTGCTCATTCTGAATTAAATGTAAGCTCTACCATAGGAGTGTATGCTTCATTAAATTGAACTGATGATTTTACAAAATATTTATCATTTAATATTCTTCATTCAGAATCCATAGCAGGCATCCAATTTGATGGAGCTTTTGAAATAAATATATAAGAGTATTTATTGTCTTTGATTTCTGATACAATTAAATATCATTCTTCTCAAAAATTAGATTTAGTATCTATAATTGTACTTGGTATAAATTCCTCTCATTCATACAAAGAAGATAAATCTTCTATTTCTCAGATAGAAACGTTTTCATATGATAATTTATATTTATCAGCTGTAACTGAAAAAGCAAAACTACTAGAATTTAATTCCTCCAAAGCTTTATTAGCCAAAACTTTTCTAGCGACCAAATCCTCTTCAGTAATTTCAGTTCTTTGTTCCTTGAATTCTATTTTTACTACTTTTCAAATAGCTTTTTTAGCTTTTTCTATATTTTCACTATTTTCAAGTGAGCTATTTCATTTCAATGGTATTTGAACAATTATATGCTGTTCTCATCCATAACTAGCAGAAGCAATAACTGAATCATTTATATTTAATGTTTCAATTCTTTTATCAATAATTGACTTTAATCATTCAACTATTTCTTTTTCCTTTTCTGTATTATAATCAGGATCTAATTTAGCTTCAACTAAGTCAACTTTATAATCAAGCTCGATTCATCATTGTAAATCAAGACCTAATTTATACTCTGAACCAGAAAATGGTACATCCATATTATAACTAGCCCATGGAAATACATAAGTCAAAAGTCCTACCCCAAAAAGTATAATTAGAAATAATCTGAAAATTAAATGTCTCATAGCTAAATATTTTTAAATTTAAATTTAAATAATTATATACTTTTTACTAAAAAGTAAAGATTTAATATATAATTATTGACTTATATATTATAAGGAATATATTATAAAAGTCATTTTTTTATTGAATAGAGGAAATTATAATGACCGATACTAATGTTAGGTACTGTAGATTTTGTGGAAAAGAATACACTCAAGAAGGAGACAGAACACCAGCCCATGATATTACCATAACAAATGATGATGGGATAAAATTCAAAAGGCCATGTGAGTCTATAAACCATGTACTATCAAGTACAAAACCTAGTTTTCTAGGTAAATAAATCTATATATTGTTGGCAAAACAAGCTATCCCTCGGATAGCTTTATTTTTTTGTATTAGCTAATTGTCAACAAGCAGCATCTATATCATCTCACATTGTAGCTCTAATAGTAGAAACTACACCATAATGTTGTAATATTTTTTGAAATTTTTCTATAATAAATCTAGGGGTAGTAGTGAATCCATCTGAACTAGTTCCCTCTCATGCATTATATGGAATAAAATTAACATGAGCTAATTTTCATTCTAATAATTTTCATAATTCATGAGCTAATTTAATATCATCATTAACACCATTTATCATTATGTATTCATAAAATATTCTTTTATTTGTTTTTTCCACATAATTATCTAATGATTCCATTAAAGTTTTTAATGGATAAGTGTGATCAACTGGCATAATTTTAGCTCTAATTTCATCATTTGGTGCATGAAGTGATATAGCAAGACCTGTTTGAGGAAAGTCTTCAGTAAATTTATTAATACCTGGTACTATTCAACATGTAGAAACAGTAATTCTTCTATTTGCTAAATCCATTTTTTTCTGAGCATTTGCAAAATTTATAGTTTCTTTAACCACATCATAATTTAACATTGGTTCTCACATACCCATATAAACTATATTTCTAAGTTTATTTCATTCTTTATTAAGTAGTTTTGCAGCATAATAAATTTGTTCTATTATTTCATAATTAGTAAGATTTTTTAATAATCCTAATTTTCAAGTAGCACAAAAAGAACAAGCCATAGGACAACCAGCCTGACAAGAGACACAAAGAGTTACTCTACCTGTTAAATGCCTCATAATTACAGCTTCTATAAATTCTCAAGTTTCAGTTTTGAAAAGAATTTTTGTAGTTTGTCAGTTTGAGCTAGTTTTTTCTGTATCTACAACAAGTGAACTAAAAAAACAATTCTCTTTTAATAGCTCTCTTGCTTTTTTTGACAATGTTTCCATTTTATCAAAATCATCTATAAAGTTTTTATAAATAGCATTCTCTATTTGAGAATATCTAAAAGGTTTTTCTCAATTTTCTTCTAATAATTTTTTTACTTTTTTTTCATCGTGTA
Source organism: uncultured Candidatus Altimarinota bacterium (assembly GCA_963979005.1). Classification (GTDB taxonomy): domain Bacteria; phylum Patescibacteriota; class Gracilibacteria; order BD1-5; family UBA6164; genus UBA6164. The sequence continues at coordinate 8,523 of CAXBVF010000022.1, forward strand.
TTGAAATTTTTTGCATTATTTAATTTATTATTATAATTATATTTACTTAGGAAAATAATAATTAACCTATCCTGAATCCTTTGACTTTTTATAAGAAAAAGGGGCTACAAGAAAGTATATGAAAAAATCAAAAAAAGCAACATCTATAGCAGAAGCAATGGTGGTTTTATTAATTGTCGTAACTTGAGTAACTTGAATGTACAAGATTTATGACGAATCTATAAAATTATCTGATGCAACCACAAATAAAATTCAAGCCATACAAATAGCTAAACAATGAATAGAAGCATTCACTAATATTAGGGATACAAATTGGTTATTATTTTCTAGTGATTATGAAAATTGCTGGAATACATTGAATTATGAACCTGCATGTATTTGAGATTCAGCTCCATTAAATAAAATAAAAGAATGATGATATTATAAAATTTACAGAGATCCTAATAATAAATGGTTATTAGATGCTGGAACAATTACAACTTCTGACTATACTAATCCACTTTATTTAACTTTTCATAGAGTATGGTTAGATAATTGAATATATACTCAAACATGAACAGTAGAAGAATTAAAACCAGCATTTACAAGGGAAATAAAAATAGCTTATTCAGCTTGAAATACAACTGATCCAAAAATGACAGTTACATCATTAGTGCAATGGAAGGATAAATCTACAAATAGTGTACATAAAGTAGAGCTCGATCAAGTATTGAGTAATTGGAAACAATAAAAAAAACTAGATTAAAAATCTAGTTTTTTTCTTTAAGCTGCTTCTTTATATTCTCATATAATATTATCAATATGGTTTGATACACCTATTGATGAAACATTATTTCAAGTTTGTGTATTAATTATATCATCTGCTAATTTACTAATAAATTGATACTCTTTTGTTCCTTTATTTAATTTTAAAATTTCTGCTTTATCTAGTCATTCTAATTTATCTAAATTAATTCAGTATTTATTAAAAAATGGTAGTAATTGTTTAGATCTTTGTAATGAAGCACTAGAGACTGCAACTATAGCTCAAATTAATCATCTGAGAGATTTCATAATTAATTTTTTTCTGTCTTTTTCATTCTTATCTTGTGATAAAAATGCATCGTTAATTATATTATTCATTTCAGTATCCATTTCATTAATTAATGTTGGAGCTGAGCCAGAATTTATATACGAACCTCAAGAGTTTACCTTAAGCGCATATGTTAATGTTTTATAACTATCAAATCAAGTCATTCAAGCACCCTTATGAGCATCATTCATGAATTCCTCCTTGTATTCATATTGATCAGCATTTGCTTGTAGCGTATCATAATACTTTTTAAAAATTATATTTCATTCAATTTTTCCTCATTCTTCATCTTCGCGATCATCCTTTTCTATATAAATAATATTATTTATATATGCATCCTTATCATCTTTATATTCTTCTGGTTTATTCAATCCATAAAGAGATTCCATAAGAACTTTTCAATAATTATCATAAAACTCAATTGTATCTTCAATTTTTTCCTTTTCTGTTTTCTTTGTACTATGCATATTATTAAATATCTCTTCAGCGTCTACTCACATTGATGAATATTTTCATCCTTTTACATCAGCAATTCTTTTTGATAATTCTAAGATTACGTTAGTTGCAATATCTATACCTGATTTATATCTAATTAAACTCACTATAGGTAAAATCATTCATTTCTCTGGCATTTTTCTAATTAAATCTCTTGTTTTTTCCTCCATACTATATGCAGCTCAAGAAAAAAGTAATACAAATGGCACCTTATTCATAACATCTACAGGTCCTCATCTTTCAACAACAACTTCTAATCATCATGCTCCATTTGGATAGGTTCATCCCATAATTTCGTCTAAAGCAAAATTAACAATATTGTCACACTTAGATATATCTCAACCATCTTGTTTTCAAGTATCGAATTCTTCTTCCTTTCATTTTGCTCTAAAAGCTTTAAATTCTTTATGTAATCTTGATCTTCTTCTTATTCATTTATATCATTCAGGTTTACATTGTTTTACAAGTAAAATATAAATAAGTTGTTCTTCTGTAAATACTTGATCCTTATCCTCCTCCTGTTTTTTTATATCATTATACAACTCATCTCCTACTTTTCATCATAAAGCTTGGTACCAAAGAAATTTTCATTTATATGGATATAATCATCATTTAGCATAAAGAACTCAATATTTCTCCATCATAAATATAAGTCCTGCTTCTTTTTTAGGATCTGATGAATTTTTATTTAATAACCATTTTCTTATCATTATTGTTGCTGGTCATGAATCAATTCATTTAAGTTTTTCCACATAACCATCCATTCTTTTTTTCTTTGCTGATTCTTCTCTAGCAATTAAATCAGCTTTTAGTTCTTCAGGCAACCATAACGCATTTGCTAATTTTGCAGAATTTTCTTCCTGCCCCTCCTTTATATAATTTTCTATTGATTCTACATATAGTTTTCATCATCTAAATAAATCCATAACAGATAATCTATCAAAAAATCTACTCCAAAAATGTCACTTAATATCAACAGATTCAATATCGTCTTCTTTTATATCTTTTTCCTCATCTAATGACCTAGGTATTAATGAATATTTTTTAATCCAAGAGTCTAAAAATCATATATTTACTCTATGCTCCTTTTTACCAACTTTAAAAGTTGATTTTTTTTCTTTTTTATCTTCTTCTATCTCTCAAAAACTAATCAAAACACTATCTCAATCTATAGAATGAATTTTAAGTAATTCTTCAAAACCAGATTCAGTCTTAGATACTAAATAATCATACTCTATATTATTATCTTGATCTCAATTTTTATTATAAATTCAAGCATCTTTATACTCGAATTTTCACCATTCAGTTCCTATATCACTATATCAAACTATATCAGCAAACAAGCTTTCGGCTTTAGTTAACTTAGATGTTCTTTTTGCTTCATTTATTTTCCATCAACTAAAAAAAGTATCAAAATTAAAGCTTTCTGAGGGGCCTCATTGTACTGGTATAATTGTAACTTCTCACATGTCTCAGGTATCTATCTCAATTATTGTAAAAAAATCTCAATTCTTTGTTTCAAATGTTGTTCATTTACTAAAACCATAATTTACTCAATCAATATCTAAACTATCAATTTTTTGCTTTAATATATCTTTATTAATTGAAAGTGCAGATTGGTATTCTACATCCTCAAGACTTAGTGATTTTTTGTAATCATCGTATAAATCTTTATATTCTAATTCCTCATTTTGTAAATCTTCATCAGATATATATTCAGGTATTTTATCTTCTTCAATTAATTTTTTCTTTATATAATTTTTTTCAATATCATAGCTTGACACTAAATTTAAGTCGTCCTCGTGTTCAGTAAATTCATTATTCTCATCGTTATAAAGTTCTGATTTAAAAGATTCTTTTGAAAAACATTTTAATTCAAATGATTTACTTGTATCAATATTAGCTAAATCAGATTCATTAACTATTTTTTGTTTAGGAGATTTTTTATTTTCTAAATAAAAAATTATATCTTTATGAGAACAAGTTACTATATCGTCATTTTTATTTTCTGTATATTTTCAATTAAGTGTTTTATTTAACAATTTAATTTTTCAATCCTCAATTCATAGATCTAGTATCTTATAAAAAGAAGTACCAATAACAAATCATTCACTATCAAATTTTTTAATAGTAAGTATATTATTATTTTTAAAATTTAACTCACCATATTTCCTTAATTCTCATTCAAAGTCATTCAATTTATTTTGTTGCTTTGAAACTTCCTTCATAGTATCATTATATGAAGTAACAAGTGAGTCTAAGGGAAGAAAATCTATATGATCATTAATAATATCATCTAGTTTTTTTGAAATAGATTCTTTAACAATGTAGTCTGAAAGATTAAATTCAATTGAACTATCTTTGATGCTATCAAGTAAGTATTCTTTTCTATCATAATCTAACTTATCATGAAAAGTATCCTTTATTAATTTTTCTTTAATACCTTTGATTAAAGAATTATCTATAAATCATAATTCTTTAGCTCTATTTAAGTCAATAATTAATGAAAATTTAGTCAATATTTCTTTTATTTTTTTTGGTCAAAATAATCAAGATTTTAATAAAGATAGAATTTGTGTTTCACTAACTTCTGACCTCAATTCACATTCTTCATCATAAAAATCGGATAAAAGGACTTTTTGCTCATCATTCAATTTTTTATACTCTTCCTTTATTTCAAAATCTACTAAAAAAGAATTGAAGTTTTGTGTTTTTATTTCTCTTTTTAATTCTTTTTCTAAAAAAATAATTCTCTTTCATTCTGAATTCAAATATTCATCCAATTCTTTTTCTGATAATTCTTTTACTGAATTTAGAATACTATTATTATAATCATTGTTTGTAATATCGTAATTTTTTATTACATGATTTTTAAAATTATTCCTTTTATTTACTAAATTTATTTTTTCATTTAACAAAGCGTCTTCTAAATCTATTTTTTTAATTTCTCTTAAATCAATGTTTTTAAATTTATCCTTTTGTCTCAAAGACTTTAATTGCTTTTCTAAGTCTAAATTAATAATATTTTTATCACTAAAAACTGAGTTTATAAATTCAGTTTTTTTATCTTTGTCCTTAGTTCACTCAAATATAAATTCCTTAATAAATTCTTGTTTTAAGTCAGCCTCACTTTTCTTGGATTTATTTTTAGTTTCAATATCCTCAGTTCAATTTTCTATAGAATTATTTACCATTAGTTATTTTTAATAAATATTTTAATTATTATAGCACTTAATAGCTAAAAATGCAAAAATAATTGTACTAAAATTAGACAAAACAAACTTGATTGATATTATCAGTATAATTGTTAGTTTTAATATATTATAAAATAATCACAAAATATGATTTTTATCTGAATAATTATATCAATAGTTCTCTTCTCTATAATCGTACTAATCCACGAATGGGGCCATTTTTCTACTGCTAGGCTTTTTTGAGTAAGAGTAGAAGAATTTTGACTATGAATTCCTCCTAGAGCAAAAAAGTTATTTATTGATAAGAAATGAACACTTTTTAGTCTAAATTGGTTGCCAATTGGTTGATTTGTGAAATTAACATGAGAAATGCCAAATACTTTTTTGGTTTATGATGAAAAATGAGAATTATATAATAATAAAGATCTAGAAAAAGATATAATTTCTAAAAAAGATATTTTTGACTGAAAAAATAAAAAAATTACTGAAAAAGATAAAGAAGAAATACTAAAAAAATTAAAGGAAAATTGAGCAAGTTATAATCTAATGAATAAACCTAGTTGGCAACAAGCTATAATTATTTTAGCTTGAGTTTTTATGAATTTTTTATTGGCTGCAATTATTTTTTCTATACTTTTTTTCACTTGAATAAAACCAATTTGAATCAATACAAAAATAGAAACTAATTTAGATTTAAAACTTATCCCAACTTATGAACAAGCTATAGAATCATGAATACTTTTCAAGGATGAATGACTGATTTTATCGCCAGTTGAATGAAGTATTGCAGAAAAAGCATGATTGATAGAATGAGATATTTTATTAAGTATTAATTCTATTAAAATTGATACAGCAGAAAGTATGATAGAAATAATTTCAGAAAATAAAAATACTAATGTAGATTTATCTATTTTAAGAGTTCCTTATTGTCCGATATGCCCAGAATGATCTGTATGTAAAGCTTGTGCTCCTCCAGAGAATATAGAGATAAAAATTATTCCTTCAGAGCTTTGAAAAATTGGTGCATACATATCAGAAAATATAAAATTAAATAAAGATTTTGAATATACATATTCAGTAACAGATTCTATAAAATACTGAACATTAGAAACATTTAATCAAGCTCTTCTAACATTTAAATGATTATGAATTATAGTTAGAAAAATATTTAATCCAGAAACTCCAGTAGAAAGACAAGAGGCTTTAGAACAAGTAAGATGACCTATTTGAATAGTAGATTTTATTACTAATTCTATGCAGGCAGGGTTTGTATTTTTGTTAGTTATATGAGCAATAATATCTATTAATTTATGAGTATTTAATCTACTACCTATTCCTGCACTTGATGGTTGAAGATTTCTTTTTATTACAATAAATTGATTAATAAAAAAAGCATTTTGAAGAAAAGCTATCAGTGAAAAAACTGAGTGATTAATACATATTTGATTTTTCATCTTTTTAATTGCTTTAAGTTTATTAATAGCGTATAATGATATCAGTAAAATAATTTCTAGCTAATTAATATGAAAGATAACAAAGTCTTACAAAGAGCGAAAAAATACGTAAATAAACTGTTAGTACCTCTAGAAAGACATTATTATCATAGTTATAATCATGCAATAGAGGTAATGGATAGAGCTATATATATTTGAAAAAAAGAAGGACTAAATGATGCCGATTTGGAAATAGTTGGCTTAGCTGGATTATTTCATGATACAGGTTTTATTATTCAATATGATAAAAATGAACCTATCTGAGCAAAAATTGCTCAAAATTATTTAAAAAGTGTTCTATATCCAGAAGATAAAATCAAAACAATAGAAAGAATGATTTTAGCTACTGATATAGATTATAAAGAAGCAAAAGATATTTATGAAAAAATAATAAAAGATGCTGATTTAGATAATCTAGGTAGAAAAGATTTTGTTGAAAAATCTCATTCTCTTAGAAAAGAAATAGAGGTAATAAAAAATATAAAAATAAAAGACCCCGATTGGAATCATTGATCAGTTGAATTATTAAAAGAACATCAATTCGAAACATTAACACAAAAAATGGAAAGAAATAATATTAAACAAGAAAATCTTGATTTAATGATAGAAGAATTAGAACATTTTAAATTATAAAAAAGTTATCAATAAATTGATAACTTTTTTATTTATTATTTTTATAAATTCAAATAATAATCTATCATATATTTTTTTTCTTTAACTGTTTTTAAATTTGAAAATCAATTATTAATTTCATCTAAATTATTCATCAGTATTCACAATTGAATTTGAAATTCTTGATTATTTTCTATATAGTAATCTATGCTGGCAATATAAGTATCAGAAATTATATTGTCAGAATTATTATATCATTCTAAATATAAATTAACTAAACTATTAATAAATTTATCATATTCACGATATGAATATCAAGAGTTAGAAAAATTTAAATCACTATATATCTTAAAAACAAATACAAAATAGTTTCTATAAGTATAACTGATATATTTTTTAGTTGTTCATGATTTTTTTTGAGTGTTTTCTAATACATGATTTCATAAAAATCATATTGGAAAATCATAACTAGGATTAGTATTAGAAATTATTGTATTTCTATAATTATCAAAAAATCACATAGCTAAATTTTCTAAAATATTAGAATTTATATTATACAAATTATTAGTTCAAAAAAATCATGTTTTTAAATAAAAGTCTCCCTCTTTATCTAAAACTTTTGTACTAATAAAATCATTAAAAAATCAAGTTATTAAGTTGTCTGAAATATTATCACGTTTATTGTAAATATTATTTAATCACCAAAATCATAAATCCATATCTATATATTTTCA